>JANODQ010000479.1:0-7647 GCA_031412775.1 Pirellulaceae bacterium
CGAGTCATGTATGACTTGGCCGCCGATAAATCAAATGTGAATCGATTACGAGACATGTCGAAAAACAACCCACTCTTTACGGCACTCGTGAAAGCTCTCGACAATCATCAATTACCGCCGTTTGAACAGATCGCAAAATACCTCAGCCCCGGAGGTGCATTTGTAATAGAAGAAGAGAATGGCTTGCATTACACGGCTTTTGGAATGCGGCGTGGCAAGTAAACAATGGTACGATCCAAGATTGGGCCGTTCGCACTCGAAAGTCCCCTCGGGTCGCATCGCGGTAATGTCTTCCGAGGAATGCATCTCCAACAAAAGATGCAGGTTGCTGTACGAATTCTACCCATCCCGCTTGGGATGACTCCTGAAGTCAAACGCGAATTTGCCGAAGAAATGGAGCAACTCAAGTCACTCCGGCACTCGGGTGTAGTTCGGTGTTATGGTGGGGGCTTCGACAATCGTGATGCGTACCTTGCGTATGAGTTGGTCGAAGGAGAGTCGCTTGAAAAAATCCTAGAGCGACGTGAGCGACTTCCTTGGGAAACGGTTCTCGACTATGGATTGAAGATTTGCGAATCGCTTGTATATTGCCATGGTCAAGGATGGGTGCACGGTCGATTGAGACCGAGTAAAATATTGACGACTCTCGGTGAATCGGTTGTGAAGCTATCGGACTTCCGACGACACAATGGCGGCGGCAGTTCGCTTTCGGTAACGACAGACCTTGAAGCGATGGCTTATTGTGCACCGGAGTCATTCGAAACCGATCACAAACCGGCGATCGCTGAAGATCTTTACAGCTTGGGGGTCGTTCTATATCGATGCCTGACCGGCGTTGTTCCTTTCTCAGGAGGCAACCCACATTTTATGCGGCAGGCGATTATTGAAACTTCGCCGGAACCTGTCGCGACACTCGTTTATGATTGCCCTGTGTGGTTGAGCTCGATCGTTCAACAACTGCTCGACAAGAACCCAAGCAAGCGTCCTTTCTCGGCAGAAGCGACTGCGATGGCACTGCGAACGGCTCAGCAACATGCTATGCAAGGCATCTCTGTTGCCGAACACTTAACCAGCGGGTTAGTCCGCTTCAGTTGCAAGCCGACAAAGACGAAGCAGCAAAAGTCCTCGGAATTCAGCCTAAGAAAAAGAAGATGCAGGCACGAGAAACAAGTGTTACCGAAAGCACATGGGCACTCGTACTTGGGATCGCTGCTGCTGTTGGCGGAATCTATTACATGACGCGACCCATGAGCGAGCAGACGCTCTATGATAAAGCCGCTCTACTGATGAATGATAAAGACACAAGCGGATACGACTACGCGGAAGAACGTTATCTGTTACCGCTTTTAGAAAGATTTCCCAAAGGAAAATATGCAAAGTGGGCAGAAGAGAAGCTCGAAGTGATCGCTATGATTGATGCCGAGCGACGGATGGATAAGAATCGACGCTTCAATCGTGAGCCATCTACCGAAGGCGAACGCAAGTATGAAGAAGCCAGCCGTTTCGAACGCTTCGGGGATCGACAAACCGCCGTCGAACGATACAGAGCAATTGTTGATCTGCTGAAAGATGAACCCCAAGAAAAAGCTTTTGTAAGCCTCTCGAAACGCAAAATCGAATTGCTTGAATCCAAGGAATCGAGTGTCGAGGAAGTTAAACGATTCTTAACACAAAAATTAGACGAAGCGGATCAACAATTCCAAGATGGAGATGTTGTCTCACCCAAGAAGACATGGGAAAGTATCCTGAAACTTTATAATGGCAACAAAGAAATGCAGCCGCTTGTACAACGTGCCCAGCAGGCTCTCGACCGGATGCTTAAGGGTTCCGAGTAATCTGTGATTCGTATTATGCAGCTTAACCTCGCGTTAGCACGCCCCATGTTGCAACGAAAGCAAAACATGTTAACATTTGTCAACCTACGATCGAAAAGCCACTTAAAAGGCCGCTAAGAAAGTAGTCGACGTGGACAAGTGCCAGTGCATTCTTTCCATACGGGTTGTCTGCAGCACGATTTTCGCTTTTGGCTGATAAGTTTCATGAGCATTAACCATTTGCTAGCATTATGTCTGGAGCGCGAGCATTCGAACTAATAGCATTAGACAAGGTCGGCTCGTTTCCTACCTTGACATTACCTGCAACTGTGCCTTCTTCTAAAACGCAAAAGCTTCTAAAACACAAAAGGAGCAGCGAATGGATTTTCAACCAGCGCTAAAACAGTTTGGTTTATCATCATTTCGATCGGGGCAACAAGATGTTGTACAAGCAGTTCTGAGCGGTCATGACTGCCTTTGCGTGATGCCGACTGGGGGTGGTAAAAGCCTGTGCTACCAACTCCCGTCGATTGTTCGTCCAGGACTGACAATCGTGGTGTCGCCACTCATCGCATTGATGAAGGACCAAGTTGACGCACTCTCAAAACGAGGTGTTCGAGCTTGTTTGATTAACAGCACGCTTACCAACAACGAGCAGCAGCAACGAATGGACGAAGTTAGCCAAGGGAAGTACTCGTTGCTGTACGTTGCTCCCGAACGACTTCGAAACTCGCGATTTCTAGACGTTATTCGAGCCACCCCTGTGCAGTTGCTCGCGGTCGACGAGGCTCACTGTATAAGCGAATGGGGCCACGACTTCCGACCTGATTACGCTCGCATCGGTCGCTTTCGAGAAGCACTTGGTGGCGTTCAAACGATCGCTCTGACTGCGACCGCAACGCCTCGAGTTCAAAAAGATATCGGAGAGATTCTTCGACTGCGACATCCTAAATGCTTCGTCACCGGATTTGCTCGCGAGAATCTTTATTTGGGTTCTGTCTACTGCAACGGTGATCGCGACAAAGACCGAGCGCTGGTCGAGTTCCTGAAGAACGAAGAGGGCTCGGGAATCATTTACGCGGCAACTCGTAAACGTTGTGAATCACTCGTTGAATACTTGACCGAGCAACTCAAGATTTCAATAGGTGCATATCACGCGGGGTTGACTCCAGACCAACGAAGAACCGTTCAAGAGCAATTTATGTCGAACAAGCTCAAAGCAATTGTTGCGACGAACGCGTTCGGAATGGGGATTGATAAATCTGACTTGCGATATGTTATCCACTATAACTTGCCCGGATCATTGGAGGCCTACTACCAAGAGGCTGGGCGTGCCGGGCGCGATGGACTACCAAGCAAATGTGTTGTTCTTTTTGCGAGCCAAGATCGCAATATCCAAGAGTTCTTTATCGAGAACGCAAACCCACCGCGTGAACTGATCGAAAAAGTTTATTCGTTCCTTTGCGAGCGTACAGAAGACCCAATCGAACTGACGGCTCTGGAGATGAGAGAGACGATCGATGTACCGCAGTCTGCGGAAGCGGTTTCCGCTTCGTTGCAAGTTCTTTCGAAAACGTCCGTTATCGAACGACTCGAAGCCAGCGGCGGACTTGCCATGGTGCGTTTAACAAGCAACCTACCAAGCATCGTTGATATGTTACCGAAATCTGCCGAGAACAAGCGCAAGGTTTTACGCTCTGTCGAACGCGCTATCGGTGATCGTCGCGATGAAGCTGTTTACGTTCATCCACGTTGGCTGATGCAGCAGACCGGTATGGAACGCGATACACTCGGTCGATATTTAAACGAGTTGAAGGCTCTCGAGTGCTTTGAATATGTCCCACCCTTCCGAGGCCGTGCGATTCACTTTCGACGACGAAACGTCCCGTTCGACAGTCTTCAAATTGACTTCAAAACGCTAGATGAACGCAAAAAAGCAGACTTCGAAAAACTCGACCAAGTAGTCGCGTTTGCTCAAAGCCGCCGATGTCGACAGCTAGCGATCCTACAATACTTTGGAGATCCCGCCGCGAAGCCTTGTGGTCGTTGCGATCGATGCCAGGGACACGCTGGTTGGCCCAAGATGCCTGAACCCAATCAAGAGTTTGAAAAGGTGAACGAACATTTTGCGAACCTTCCCACAATTGAAAACTCATCCAGCAATGCTGCACCTCACAAAACGACTACTTCAGAGCCTCAAGCCCGTAAGCGGATGGTCTTCGCAGGTCAGTCGCAAATCACACGCGAGCACCTTCAGAAACTGACTGATGCGCTTGCCGCCATCGATCGGCTACATGGACGACTCGGAAAATTGATCATCGCAGATTTCTTATCCGGATCGGAATCTGAGAAAGTGAAACGTTATCGCATGGACCGACTCTCGGGTTTTGGTGTTTTCAAAACAGCCAAGAAGAAAAGCGTTGTACAAGCTCTCGATGCAATGCTGTCCGTCGGTTTACTCGAACAGCAAGAAGCCACCGCAAAACGCCCAACCGTCTACGTCACCCAAGCCGGACGCGAGTTTATCGCTGGGCAACGAACACTTCCTGAACCACTGGAATCGCACTTACTAAATCTAGTTCCAGAATCCCCAACTCCTGAGCCGATAACGCTGGCCATGGGTAAAAATTCTCCACCGAATTTACCCGCCGCTCCGGTGCGAAACACAATTGAACAACCACGTCAAGATGAAAAACAAACTGCTACACCGAAAGTATCGCATGCCAATACAACAACCTCCACCGACTGGCAATGGACCGTCGCACTGGTCACCAAGGGCTTCATGATTACTGAAATTGCAGCCATTCGTCGAAAGTCTATCGATGAGATCATTTCGGACTTAACAGACGCCGCCAACGCGGGAGAGGAAGTGTCCTTTCAAAAGCTACTCGACCAGCGGTCTCTCATCGCGGTAGAATCTGCTAGGACCAGCGTCAGCCAACCTACCTCCGAACATGCCGTATTCCGAGAGCGTCCCTCCCTTTTCAAGCTCGCGCTTGCCATGCGATCCAAGGGGCTTGTTATCCAGTAATTCACGAGAAAGTTTCCAATTAGTACGATGGGCCATAGCGAAATCCTATTCTCCGATGGCACGCTCATTCTAAGCGGTTGGACCGACAGGGCGGTCGCTCTTGTTTTCAATCAAAATGTCTGGCAGTGGGATTCTAGGATTGATGCGTGGAGAAGTCCTGCGTCGAATTATTATCAGATTCGTGATTCGCTCGATCGGTATTCGGATGGAAGTACGATTGATCAGGTGTTGCAATACGGTTCGGTTGCTTTTGGTCAAGCCGCTTTACCAACACTGAGGCCTGAGCAGCAAGCGGCCGTTAATGCATGGACCAATTTGGACAGAAAGCGATCTGGAATCGAAGCACTTACCCAATTGATGGAAGGCAGTGAAGAAGTCTTCGAGAGTTTATGTCGCCGTAATCGAGGCGTAGTGGTCATGCCAACCGGAACAGGGAAAACGGAGGTTGCACTATCGTTGATGGAACAACTTCGGTGCAGCACTTTGATTGTGGCTCCGATTCGTGACTTGATGTACCAGTGGCACCGGAGGATTCTTCGTGGGCTAGGATACGACGCGGGGATTATCGGCGACAGTGTTTTTAATGTGAAGCCAGTATCGGTAACCACCTATGACAGCGCTTGCATCCACATGCCGAAGCTCGGGAATCAATTCCAATTTCAGATTTTTGACGAGTGCCATCACCTTCCAAGTGCGATGCGACAAGATGCGGCGAGAATGTCCGTTGCCGAATATCGGCTTGGGCTTACAGCCACACCAGAGCGCTCTGATCGTCGGCATTCGTATCTGAACCAGCTGATCGGTCCGATTGTCTATCGGCTGGAGATCAGCGAAGTTCGGGGGAAATCGTTAGCAGAATACAATATTGTTCGAATCCCCGTTCACCTCAACGACCGCGAACAGCACCTTTACAATCAGCTTTCTAAGCAGATTCGAAATTATGTCTATGAACGTCGAAGAGAAACCCCATCCTTCACGTGGTCCGAGTTATGTGCCGAATCCGGCCACGAACCAGCGGCCCGCGAGGCTATGTCGGCTTTTCGACAAAAGCAATCCATCGAAGAACATGCAGACGAAAAGAATCGAGTGCTTGAAGATTTGTTTCGCCTTCATGCGGGGCAACCCATCATCGTATTCGCTGGTAGCAACAGCATGGCTCGCCAAGTCAGCCAACGCTTCTTAATACCTTGCTTACTTAGCCACTGCGGAAAACGGGAAAGGCTTGATTACTTAGAAGGTTTACGCGACGGAGTGTATCCCGCTATCGTGGCGAATAGAGTCTTAGATGAAGGAGTGGATCTACCTGAAGTTAAAATCGCAATCGTTATTGGTGGTATGGCCTCTACGAAACAAGCCAAGCAAAGATTAGGAAGAATCCTTCGTCGTCAGGGCGATCAGAAGGCGACCCTTTATGAAGTCGTTTGCCAAGATACCAACGAGACACTACGCTCTCGAAAAAGGAGGGCCAGCGATGCTTACTCGCGAACTCGCCATCGCCGACTATAAAATCGTCGACTATAAACAAGTCCATGTTTTTCCTGATCGACTGACTCAATCCAAGAATGCCCAGTATCAAGCCTACGCAGGAGCAATGTTGGAGATTTATCGGACGGGAATTGGGCTAACTCGGAAAGAGCTTCACCGCTCCGTGCGACAAATATTTGCGAAGGAAGTCGGTTGTCCTCTGAGGCGGATCGATGCTTTTTGCAAACTACTGGACGAGGTCAGCACCTACGCTCACGATCAACCTCGCAAAGCAGCCCAACTACGTCAAAGGGTATTCCGTGCCGCAGCAAAGCTTCATCCCTTGGTGCAAACAAGCAGCAAGTGGTTCGAGCATACGGAAGAAGAGGCAAAAAAAAGAATCGCGAAAGAGATTGGTATTCCTTGGGCGACAATCAAAAAACTGTTTTTCGCCGATCTTAACGAGTACCACCGACTTCAAAGTTTTGAGGGTTATGAAGAACCTGGAAAGCTATTGTCTCGATACAACGTGGCTCAGGCGCAAGCGGTACTGTACGACGCGACGATAATGACTGTGAAAACGAGCGGTGACTTCAAAACAATTTTGCGATACGCAAAGCTAGCCGGACTGATGCATTCTATAGAGCGAGTCGAACCAAACTCTTACCGATTCAGCTTTGACGGACCAGCTTCACTCCACAGCGAAACGCATCGTTATGGAGTTGCAATGGCAAAGTTCTTGCCAGGATTGTTGTCTTGTAAGGGGTGGGAGATGGTTGCTTGGCTGAAGCCGACAAAATGGAATAAGCGATTACAATTCACGCTGAATGACCGGTGTGGACTGAACAGTAACGTGGAACCACCAGCCGATTTTGATAGCGATGTCGAGCGGATGTTTTTCGCTCAATGGAACGAAGCACCCCGAGGAGGTTGGAGACTCGGGCGAGAACGTAACGTCCTGCATTCGGGACAACGAGTCTTCGTTCCTGACTTCGATTTTGTTCACGCCGATGGCAGAAAAGTATTGCTGGAAGTCGTGGGATATTGGACACCCGAATATCTAGCACATAAGGTTGAAACCATCGAAAAATTTCGCAGCGAAAACATCTTCCTAGCGGTCCAAGAATCGCTCGCCAGGAAGTTACCTATTGGGCTAGGGCTGGTCATACCGTACAAAAAACACATTGCTATAAATGCGGTTCTAGAACAGCTCGCACAATAATTGGATATTTTCAGCGCAAGCTCTCTGGAGCAATATGACGACAACCATGTTGCTTGGGCTGACGCTTGCATTCGAACCAAGTAACAACACATTGATGCAACGTCTTCCTCTTGATC
>JANODQ010000480.1:0-12653 GCA_031412775.1 Pirellulaceae bacterium
AAAGGTAGAACCGTATAAAAGTCGTAAAATATGTTATGACGTGCTGCTAACAAAAGAGTGCATTCGTGTAGTCATTACAGATGAAGGCCCAGGCTTTGATACTTCGACAGTTCCCGTGAAAGGTGATCCTGACGCAATGAGTCAAACCTCAGGCCGTGGGTTAATTTCGATTCAAGCTTTTATGGACAAGGTTGAACTGAACCAAGCTGGCAATCAAATCACCATGACGAAGTACTGCCAATCGCAAAAAATCTGACGGTTTTGATTACTCACTCGGGGACTCATGATGAACCCTTCATCGTTGACTATCTCATTCGAACACCTCATCGATACCCTTCCGATGTGTATGGTCCTGAAAGATCTCGAGGGACGGGTGGTTTATGCAAATCGAACGTATCTTGAGCACTACAATCAATCACTCGACCAGATTCTAGGCCAGACCGATTTTGATTTGTTCCCATTCGAGATGGCGGACAAGTACCTGAGCGATGATCAGCAGGTTCTTGAGACAGGTGAAGCAATGCGTCACCGCGAACAGAACATTCAAGCAGACGGCAGTACAACCTGGGTCGAAATCATTAAAACCCCGTGGTACGACCAACAGAAACGCCTCTGCGGAATCAAAGTTCTCTTCATGGATGCTAGTAAGCAGCATCAAACAGAAATCGAATTGGACTATGAGCGTTCGCTGCTCCATGCATTGATGGATAACATTCCTGATTCGATTTACTTTAAAGATCGCGAGAGCCGATTTACGCGAATCAGCGTTGCGATGGCTAAGAAGTTTTGCGTCACTGATCCTTGGAGCGTCGTCGGAAAGACGGATGCGGACATTTTTACAAGCGAACATGCAACCAAAGCGAGAGCAGATGAGGTTCGCGTCATGGAGACGCAAACACCGATCATTGGCGTGGTCGAAAAATTGACTTGGCCAGATCGCCCTGATACGTGGTCTTCGACGACCAAGATGCCCCTACTGGACGAGAAACAGCGTGTGGTAGGTACCTTCGGTGTCTCTCGGGACATCTCGGAAATAAAGCACATTCAAGATGCCCTGCAATCGGCGACCGAAAATGCCGAACGAGCCAATCGAGCGAAGAGTGAATTTCTCGCAAACATGAGCCATGAGATTCGTACTCCAATGAATGGGATCATCGGCATGGCTGAATTGCTTTCGGATACGAAACTCGATCCGCAGCAACATGACTACGTTGGAATGGTTCAAGCGTCGGCTCAATCGTTGCTTCGAATACTAAATGACATTTTGGACTTCTCGAAGATCGAAGCGGGCAAGTTAGACCTTGAGCTTATCCCAACCGACATTCGTTCCTGTATTGAATCGGCCATGAAAGGACTTGGACTGCGAGCCGCTCAAAAGAATCTCGAGCTCATGCTCCGTGTTGACCCACAGGTGCCTGATGTAGTTCTTTGTGATGGTGGAAGACTGCAACAAATTCTGGTAAATCTAGTTGGAAATGCGATCAAGTTTACCGAACGAGGCGAAATCGTCATCGATGCGCAATTTGCAAGTGGTCCCCCGACCGAACCGGAGGTCAGCGTCCACTTCCTGGTTCGTGATACGGGTATTGGTATCACTCCATCACAACAGAAGTCTATCTTCGAAGCCTTCTCCCAAGCCGATGCTTCGACCACTCGAAAGTATGGTGGAACTGGGCTAGGGCTGAGTATTTCTTCGCAACTCGTTTCCATGATGCGAGGAAAGATATGGGTCGAAAGCGAGCTTGGCAAAGGTACGACTTTTCACTTCACTGCTCGCTTTGGTGTTGCAAGTAATAATATCGAGCATCGATCGAGTCACGCAAGCGATCACCTTGGTCACTCTGTCTTGATCGTCGATGATAATCAAACCAATCGCGTGATACTTCGTGAAACGTTGCGAAAAGTCGGCTTCAACATAACTAGCGCCCGGGATGCCCACCAAGCCATTGAGAAGTTTCAGGCTCGCTACGGAGACTCGAAGCACTTCGACATTTTGATCATCGATCATATGATGCCGGGCATGGATGGCTGCGAGTTACTGCGAGAACTTAAGGCGTACTCAAGCGACTCGTTCCCACCCGTGCTACTTTACACATCGTCATTATTTGCAGCCAAAGAGCACCTGATTAACGAAATGAAGAGCGAGTTGCCCGATTGTCGAGTCGAAGTCCTTTTGAAGCCTGCACTGCAATCGGAATTACTGAAGTCAATCGAGCGATTACTTGGTCGAAGTAGTTTGCCCTCACCGTCGAGCACCGAAAAACAGCATCGGCCAACGAGTCGATCGCTAAAAATACTCTTAGCCGAAGACAGTCCACTCAATCAGGCCGTTGCCATTGGATTACTTGAACGAATTGGTCACCGAGTTGTGGTCGCTGAGAATGGGAAAAAAGCAGTGGAAACCTGGTTGGAGCAGCCTTTCGATGCCATACTCATGGACGTTCAAATGCCAATCATGGATGGTCTCGAGGCTACGAAAAAAATTCGCGATCTAGAGCGAGCCAAACAAGCCACCTCAAATCAATCGCCTTCAGATCCGGCATCTCCCAATCGACCCACGGAGTCTTACGTATCAATTCCAATCGTTGCGTTAACCGCTGCGGTGATGCAAGGCGATCGCGAACGATGTCTCGAAGCCGGTATGGATCACTATCTAGACAAACCGATCGTCGTTGATCAGTTAGAGTCGGTCCTAGAAGCGATCGCGACGACATTGCTCACCCCAGAACAACAGACGCAAACTGAACCTAATGCCAGTGCTCAGTCTAGTATCGCTATCCCTGAAAAACCGATACTTGCCAACGAAAGTTCAATACGTACCGACAGACCAGTCTCTCCACTAGATCTTACCGCCCCATTGATTCGATTGCGATGCAAACCCGAGCAATTGAAAGTTCTCGTGAAGACACTCTATGACGAGATTGAACAACGCATTAAAGAGCTGTCGAGGGGATTTGAAAATAGCGATATCGAGATCGTCACGCGAGCTGCTCACTCACTTAAAAGTGCAGCCCAGCTCTTCAGTGCCAACGACATTACAAGTACTGCAAGCCTGATTGAAGAGGCAAGTCGACAGGGCGACCTTCGCTCGGCTGTCCACAACTTCGAACAACTTTGCACGGCATCTTCAGACGCAAGGAAAGCGATCCACGACTGGCTGATTGCAAATTAAGAAGTTAGAGTCTACCCGGAAAAGATTTCCTTGTTTTTTTGAGTTTATGCCTCGGCATCGCGATAGTTAAAATTGGCACTTTTCGTCGGGGAGCATCTTCGCAGCATGACTCCGATGTGGCTTATTTTAATCATGGTCTCGCTGGAATCTGGTCGTCGTTCGTAGTCCTTGCTGTTGCGATGACAACGACTGTGCCATGCGTTACTGCGATCTAGAACACAACCTATGCGAATAGGACTAAAGCCTTGGTTGCCCTGCGGTGGCTTCTGCACTTCGACCGACCAAGCCGGGCGCTCTCGCTCCATCCATCTATTTAAGCTCTTGTTATTATATTTATTGTCACCGAAGTTGACCTGCATGCGTGGAAAATCATTGACGGCCATACGCTCGATTACGAGTAGTGCTGCGGTACCGTCGTCAGCATTGGCTCCAGTGACCACAACTGCGATGAGAAGCCCATGCACGTCGACCAGCAAATGTCGCTTTCTACCCTTGCTTTTCTTGCCTCCATCGCAGCCCCGTTCGTCTCCACCGACCTCGCTTGTTTTCGCCGATTGACTGTCAACTTTTTATGAAGAGTTCCAGTGTGCGCGTAATGGGAAAACCAAACAAGGAGCGAAACTGGGCCTTGTGCCCGATAAACCGCAAAGGTTTGGCGGGCTAGAACTCGGGGTAGCACGCTACGTCGTAACCAATCGAACGTCTTCTAATTCGCAGCGTTTAAACGAAATACCCGAGGAGGCTGAGCCTCGGGGAGCTAGGGTTCCAGGCCGAGCCTGTAATCAGTCGGTTACTATATATTAATGGTCGGTATACTGAATGAAGATACTCAAAATCAGTGCTCCAAATCAGTGCAACGACGGTTAACATTGTACCGACCAAGCAATTCGATTTGCGTTCCGTGATACCCGCAATCGTACCCACCTCAAGAATCCCTGCCACATAACGACTTGCTATTTATTTATGCTCAGCTTTGATTTTCTTCAACGATCCCGATTTATTTCCGGTCCGGGCGTCATCGATCAATTGGGGGCTCTGGCCAAGGAGCTCTCGGCAACTCGTGTTCTCATCGTGTCGGACCCGGGTGTTGTTGCGGCGGGGCTTTATCAAAAAGGGCTCGATAGCTTGGAAGCGGCTGGGCTTACTTGCTTGGGCTTTCACGACCTCCATGAAAATCCATCGACCGACGATATCGATGCGGGTGTTAAAGTCGCAAAAGACTTTCGCCCAGACCTGTTGGTTGGCTTGGGTGGTGGATCTTCAATGGATTGTGCCAAAGGGATCAACTTTGTTTACTCATGCGGCGGTCGCATGCATGACTACTGGGGCAAGGGGAAAGCCACTGCGGATATGCTCCCCATGATCGCCGTGCCAACGACCGCTGGTACTGGTAGCGAATCCCAATCGTACGCATTGATCAGCGACACCCAGACGCACGTGAAGATGGCATGCGGAGATCCACGAGCCGCGTGCCGCATCGCATTGCTCGATCCGGAGCTTACCGTAACACAGCCAACACGCGTCACAGCACTGACCGGTATCGATGCCATGACTCATGCTCTGGAAACGTTCGTGACAAAAGATCGTAACGCGATTTCAATTTCTTATTCTCGAGCCGCATGGCAATATCTGTCGCACAGCTTTTCGAAAGTGCTCGAAGATCCCTACGATCTCGACGCGAGATCACGAATGCAGATTGGAGCGTGCTTGGCCGGCATGGCAATCGAAGCCTCGATGCTTGGAGCGGCTCATGCGCTTGCGAATCCGCTCACAGCGCATTTCGGTATCGCTCATGGTCAAGCTGTCGGAGTCATGATGCCAGCGGTGTTACGCGCGAACGGTCGCGAAACACACATCGCCGAACTTTATCGAACGCTCCTGGTTGATCTCGGTATCTATGTCTCATTCGATAAAGCGGGCGATACGCTTGCCGATTGGTTCGTGACGCATTTACAAATGGCAGGCTTAGACGATCGAATTAGTCTCTTAGATCTCAATGGAACAAGCTTCGATTCGATCAAGAGTACGCTCGGCAAAGCAGCCGCCGCGCAGTGGACCGCTTCTTTTAATCCGATCATTTACGACGCGACCGAAATGGAACGCTTGTACGAAAGCGTTTCGTAAGATTTGCTCTAGTTGCTACTAAAACGTTGTGCGAGCAAGTGGCGGTGTGGGTATTTTTACCGCTAACAGCCACGTTTCGAGTTAGGTACGCCATTTATTGGCGATTGCCTAAGGAGCGAAAGGGATCGCTGGGATGCAAAGGATAGGAAGTGAAAGCGACGCAATCCCGATCACAACTCGTAACGGGCCAAGCGGTTCGGAGTCATCGCTGCTGGGCGGATGCGATAGTCCGATGATTAATATCAGAACCAACATCGGTGCAAAGAAGAACGACTGCATCGCAATCATGAAGGCAATGATCATTCCGAATGTAAACTTCGCAAGGACAGCCGACTTCTGACCAAGCAAACCAAAAGCAACGTGCCCGCCGTCAAGCTGACTGAGCGGCGTCATGTTCACTCCGGTAATAAGCAAACCAATCCAGGCTGCCATCGACCATGGATTGGAGAGACTTACAGAAATTCCCGACGAGTTAATCGCGGTCCCTTTCCCAAGCCACTGATCCAGCATCGAGATCAATAGCGGTTGGCCCAGTTGAAGGCTTTGCGGCTGCGAGAATGGAGGCGGTTCCCCGGCTACGATTCCCAACATCGCAAACGGAATCGCAACAGCCAAACCAGCAAGAGGACCTGCTAGTCCAATATCGAAAATCTGCTTCCGGTTTGCTTGCGAGGGATCCATCAAAATGATCGCTCCGCATGTTCCAAACGGGTTGAACGGAAACGGAATAAAGATTGGAAGAGTGGATCTCACTCCATAGAGACGCATCACGCAGTAGTGCCCAAACTCATGCATTAGCAAGATCGCCAGAAGAGCACCGCTGAACTGCAAACCGTTCAACCAATTATCCAGCAGGCAACGTCGAATCACATGCGCCGTGCCCGATTCCCATGTCCGAAAAAGGACCATCTCCGGTGCCCATGCGGTAAGCCCAGCCCAGGTCGTCGACATCACCGTCACGACAAACATGATTACTGCAAACGAAGGACGCGTAAGCAGTGGAGCCCTTGGATGATCTGAGACATCATCCAAGTCATCCAACGATTCATAAGAAGACCGCAATGCTTACTCCGGCGAGTGGAAAGTCAGTTCTGCTCAAGTAGCAAGCAGTAAGAAAGTGGGGTGATGAAAAGGGCATTTTTCCTGAGCCGTAGGCGCTAGCCTCGGGTGCTATCGGGCAAATTGTTGCGAAATCGAAACCCGTGGCTAGCGCCATCGGCTCAGGTTTCATCAGCCCAATATGTGAGACTATACCATTATCGGCAAATCGAAGCGCGTCCAGGAAACGAAAAAAGCTGTCGAACCTTCGCTCGACAGCTTTTTTTCAAGTGAACGCTAGCCCGTAGCAGAAGTCGTAAGACTTCTGGAGGTTCCCGCTTTTCATGAGCGTCTCTCTCGACGTCCGAATTCTTACGAATCCGGCTACGCCAAAACCTAGCTGGGGCAAACCACTGGCTGCTTATTAAGCACCCGGCATAACACCAACATCGTCGCCAGACCCTCGAGTTCCCAAAGCAC
The DNA here is from genome assembly GCA_031412775.1 of Pirellulaceae bacterium. Taxonomy (GTDB): domain Bacteria; phylum Planctomycetota; class Planctomycetia; order Pirellulales; family Pirellulaceae; genus JAIYDQ01. Next base: position 6,815 of record JANODQ010000480.1, read on the forward strand.
CCCAAACACCGAACGGCGAAGGACTGTTCCAGTTCTGCGTTTGATTGTTACCGTTTCTACCCGGAGCAGTATAATTTGCCGCAGTCGCCCCTGGCGTGGTGTTGGTCGTGTCGATTTCGTTAGGAATAAACTTTACCGAGTTATCGCATGTCACAACGTGAGCACCACCAAAGTGATAGCTTCCAGCAGAATTCAGCCTGATCCCATTAGAGGATGCAAGGCCGCATGACGCCTGGTTGGGACCGTTGATCGTTTGGAAACCAATAAACGCAGTGTGCGGTCGAAGCCATGAACCGCCTTGGGCCTCTGAAAAAGTCGTTGTGCCAGTGGTGGGTGTTGGATAGATGCCACCACGAGCAGTTTGTCGGCACGCTGTAGGGTCGATAGACGCTACTCCCGCATCCGTCCTCGTGGAGGTCACCAGAATTGCTCGGCCTTGAGTCGGTGGATTGATCGCAGGACCAGCCCCTCCGAAAACCGGATCCGCTGGACCCTTTACGGTTGCGATCTCGCCAAACATGATTGTGTTCGACGTTCCATCTGTTACTGCAGCGAGCGTCATTTGAAAACCTTTTGTGAACGGACCTCTGACTTGATCATTGTCGAGGCTGGCGGAATCAGAGCCAACAATGCCATCGCCCATGTTGAATACATAGTTGACCCGCGCGTGAGAAGTGACGGAACTTGGATTCAGACGACCTGGATCGGAAGGGCAGCGGAAAAAACCAATTTGCGTACGGGAAGGTTGGTAAACAGGGGCACTACCCCATGGTGGCACCCAAGCACCGCCCACCCTCATCCCGTATCCTAAGAACACAATCGCTGGTAATGGCCTGGCTTGAGTAAAACCCGAATCGATCTGGTTGAAGAGCACCTGCTGTTCCATCATCGGAAGCATCCCAACGTAGCCGCTAAATGCTGGAATATCGTCGGGCAATTGTGTCATCCCTGTTCTTGGATTTGCAAGTCCCCAACCTGCAGCCATTCCGGGTAGGAGCTTGTATGAATATTCATAGTTCAGCAAAGCGATACCGAACTGCCGAATGTTGCTGCTGCATGACATACGCCGAGCAGCTTCTCGAGCTTGCTGAATCGCTGGTAAAAGCAAACCAGCCAAAATACCGATGATCGCGATGACCACCAATAGTTCCACTAAAGTGAAACCGTTTCTAAAAGACCGCCTCATGAAAGACTCCTGCGACAATAAAGGAAGATAAGAGCGCGTAGACTCGCGCTGCAGTGAAACATAACGACGGGCGAGTCCTTTCGCAAGTATTTCGTTTGTCGTTTTGAAGAAATATGAAGAAGAAGTGAATGAAGTGCCCCGTCCATTCAGAAACTTGCATTTACCGCCAATAACCAAGAACTCGTAGCAGATGTCGTAAGACAGTCGTAAGACATCTGAAGTCAGCAGTTTTAGCCGCTGTTGCCAACAGCTTCTGAATTCTTACGAATTCAGCTACGGAAGAATTCCGTCCAGAAAATGCGATGTTGATCGTTCCAACAAAAAAAAGCTGCCGAAGTTTCCCTTGGCAGCTTTCTTATGTCAAATCCTAGGCATTGCCAATTGTCTTTGGCGCAACCCTTCAAGCATTAAGCACCAGGCATCACGCCGACGTCATCACCTACTCCACGTGTTCCCATGGCACCCCACACTCCGAACGGCGATGGGCTGTCCCAGTTCCGAGTTTGCGCCGTAGCGTGTTGGCGTCCCGGTGCATAGTATTGCGCGGCAGTCGCACCAGGAGCAGTGTTAGTCGTATCTATCTCGTTCGGCACAAATTTCACAGAGTTGTCAAACGAAACGATGTGAGCGCCGCCAAAGTGGTAGCTCCCAGCCGAATGGATCGAAGCGGGTGAATCGGCTGTTGTGACAACGGCATTGTTGATACAAGATGCACCGTTAGGACCGTTGATGGTCTGAAATCCAGTGAAGTTCTTTCTTCCACGAAGCCAATTGTTTCCTTGCGTCGTACCGAACGAAGTCGTACCGGTAGCGGGCGTCGGATAGATTCCACCGCGTGTGGTTGCCTTACACAATGCAACGCTCACCGAGGGCCGAGTTACACCGCTGCTAGCGAATTCAGCCGCGGCTTCAGTTCCAATACCGATAATCGCGCGCCCTTGGATCTGGGGATTTGCCGCCGGAACACCAGTGCCAGCAGTATTTTGAGCAAAGCTACTTACTGTCGATACTTCTCCGAACATCACCGTGTTGGACGTCCCATCGGTAATGGCAGCCAATGTCAATTGGGAAGTGTTTGGAAATGGACCTCTGGTGCTAACCTGATTGACGTCAAAGTTGTCGTTAAACTCAATGCCGACGATGCTATCACCCAAATTAAACAAGTAATTCGTTCGTGCGACGGAGGACGCAGAGTTTGGGTTGATACGACCGGGGTCCGATGGGCAACGGAAGAAACTAACTTGGGTTCGCGTTGGGCTGTAGCTTGGGTCCCAAGGCCCTACCCAAGCCCCCCCCTGAATCTGGCCATATCCCAAGAAAACTCGCGCGGGTACTGCTTGGGTAAAACCTGAGTCAATCTTGTTATATAGTGCTTGTTGCTCCATCATTGGAAGCATCCCAACCAAACCACTGTAAGAAGCCACAGCACCGTTGGTGAGCTGCGTCATACCCGTACGTGGATTCGCAAGCCCGTATCCAGCCGAAAAGGCAGGGAGAATCTTGTAAGAGTACTCATAGTTCAGCAAAGCGATGCCGAACTGACGAATGTTGCTGCTGCACGACATGCGGCGAGCAGCTTCTCGCGCTTGCTGAATTGCTGGAAGTAGCAAACCAGCCAAAATACCAATGATCGCAATAACGACCAGAAGTTCCACTAACGTGAAACCTCTCTTAAAAGAACGCTTCATACAACGAACCATCCAAAACTAAAATGACAAAGAAAAGAATTGCCATAAGATATGGCATAGGGATTACATTCGACCATTGTAAACGAAGCAAAATAGTGGGATAGCCTTTAATGCGAGAGATTTTCCAATTACGTCAGGCCTGAGGCGATGAAAAAGGCATTTTTCCTGAGCCGTAGGCGCTAGCCTCGGGTGCTATCGGGCAAATCGTGGCAAATCGTGGCAAAATCGAAACCCGTGGCTAGTGCCATCGGCTCAGGTTTCATCAGGCCACCTTGGGGCTGGGGTGATATGAATTCGCCCAATGTATTGAGTCTCAAGCGTTAACCGTGTTCAAAAGACTAACCATCCGCTTGCGTAGGAACGTCCACAATCGCGGCTAGCGCCAACGGATTAGAGAGGGAACGACCTTTTCATCGGGCCTCGCCAGGGCTGCCAATCAAACACGTAGGCAACGAAAAAAGCCGCCGAACTTTCGCTCGACGGCTTTTGTTGCTTTTGCAGTTCGACTTTAACAAGTCGAACGAAAATTAAGCACCTGGCATGACGCCCACGTCGTCACCAGCGCCACGAGTACCCAGAGCACCCCAGACGCCGAACGGTGATGGGCTGTTCCAGTTCGGAGTCTGGTTCCATCCCCCGATATTATCGCGTCCTGGCGCGTAGTAATCCGCTGCAAGAGCACCAGGAGTTGTGTTGGTTGTGTCTATTTCGTTGGGAACGAACTTAACCGAGTTATCGAACGTTACGACGTGTGCTCCACCGAAGTGATAGCTGCCGGCGGTGCGAATGGAATTATTGCTCTCAGATGGCCATGGTGAGACGTGCGGCCCGGTCCCGTTGTAGCAGTTTGCTCCGTTAGGACCGAGAATCGTGTGGAAACCACTAAAAGCAACTCCGGATCGCAGCCAATTGACGCCGGTGGAAGTCCCGAAATACGTCGAACCCGTTGTAGCAGTCGGATAAATACCGCCACGCGCAGCGGCTTTGCAAGCCACAGGATTGATCATATTGAAGACGCCAATTGTTTGATTGGCAATTCCTTCAACCGCACGTCCTTGAACCTTAGGGTTAACAGCAGCTACACCTACCGCTGTGTTGGATGACGCGATGGTAGCGATTTCACCGAACATGATCGTGTTGGACGTTCCATCAGTTACCGATGCGAGCGACATTTGAAAGGCACGTGGGAATGGTCCACGAGTCGAATCTTGGTTTAAATCTGCCGTTCCTGCTCCGAGAATTCCATCACCAAGGTTAAAAACGTAGTTTGTTCTAGCAAACGAGCTCGCCGAAGATGGATTCAAACGACCGGGATCGGATGGGCATCGCATAAACCCAACTTGGGTTCGAGTCGGCGAATAGGCGGACTCCCACACCGCATACCAACCCGTGGGACGCTGTCCGTAGGGTCCGAGGACCTCCTGTGTCGCCGTTGCACCGATTCGTTGCGTGAAACCCGAATCAATTCTGTTGTAAAGTGCTTGCTGCTCCATCATCGGCAACATTCCAACAAGCCCGGTAAAATTACCGACGGCATTCCCTTGTGCCAACTGGCCAACACCCGAACGTGGATTAGCGTACCCAAAGCCGGCCGCTAGAGCTGGTAAAAGCTTATAGCTGTACTCGTAATTCAGCAAAGCGATGCCATATTGACGAATGTTGCTGCTGCAAGACATGCGACGAGCAGCTTCTCTTGCTTGTTGAATCGCTGGCAAGAGCAATCCAGCTAAAATTCCGATGATCGCAATGACCACCAGTAGTTCCACTAACGTGAAACCTTTTCTAAAAGTACGCTTCATGAAAAACTCCAAATAGAACGAAGGGAGGTTAATAACACGCTAGTGCGCGCTTCTTTAAAACTATCGTCCCTTGATGTCGCAAACAAGCGGATTTTAGATAAATCCCCCCGAAAAGTTCGTGCCGTGGTTTATCATGTAGCTCAGCAAGTCATTTGCATGCAAAAAAAGCTGCCGAACTTTCGCACGACAGCTTTTCTGAGCCGATTATTTTCGGCGGGCTAAACTAAACCGAACAAGTATTAAGCGCCAGGCATCACACCCACGTCGTCGGCAGCACCGCGAGTTCCTAAAGCTCCCCAAACTCCGAACGGTGATGGGCTGTTCCAGTTCGGAGTCTGACCAGCTGGGTTAGCCGATCTTCCAGGCGCATAGTAATCCGCCGCCGAAGCTCCGGGGGCAGTATTGGTCGTGTCGATTTCGTTCGGAATGAATTTGACCGAGTTGTCGAAAGTAACCACGTGGGCACCGCCGAAATGGTAGCTGCTAGCGGTTCGGATACCGGCATTGGAGTCGACCGGATCGGCTGGGGCAGCAGCCGGATTGAGACACGATGCACCGTTTGGTCCAATGATAGTTTGGAAGCCCGTCCATCCCAACGCTCCACGCAACCATGCGCAACCCATCGTAGCACCAAACCTGGTCGAACCTGTGGCTGGCGTTACATAAATACCGCCTCGCGTGGAAGCCTTACACTGCATCAGGTTGACTGAGGGTACCGCAACACCGCTACCTGCAAAACCTCCAGCCGTCTCATTGCCGATTCCGATAATCGCACGCCCCTGGATAGGAGGATTGACCGCAACCGTACCGAGGCCTCCGAGAAGAGTAGGTTGCCCGCCGCTGATTGTTGACACTTCACCAAACATGATCGTATTGGACGTTCCGTCAGTCACCGACGAAAGCGTATACTGCCCCAACCGAGGGAAAGGACCTCGAGTGGTGTCTTGATCAATGATCCCTTGCGCAACACCGACAATACCGTCTCCCATGTTAAACACATAGTTTATCCGCGCTAGAGCAGTAGCCGAGCTCGGATTCATTCGACCCGGGTCGGAAGGACAGCGGAAAAAACCAACCTGTGTGCGTGCTGGGCTGTAGTTAGGACTCCACGGCCTTTCCGAAGTTATCCCTCCTTGAATTTGACCATATCCCAGGAATGTTCTTGG
>JANODQ010000481.1:0-7102 GCA_031412775.1 Pirellulaceae bacterium
CAGCACACCGCCAACGCCAGCGATCACTCCATCATTGATCAGACTTCTCAAAGCGCCTGATGGGATTGCGGAGCTAACCAGCCCTGCCAAGGTCTCGCAACCGAGGTCGATCTGCTCTGAAAGCCAACCAGTTCCGATCGATGCAAAGACCGCTTGGAACACAAAGAATAAAACTGCTACCAGACTTAGCAGCCCCCAAACCTGATGGGTCAACAACCGATCAATACGATCGCTAGAAGTCACCACAGGAAGTGCGCTTCGACGAACGGCATCCTTGATCGTTGTTTTGATCCAAGCGTGCCTTAGCTTAGGCTCCATTCGCGGAACCGATAAATCAGCTAGCTTCAGCTTTGCGCGAATGCTTTGAAGTTTTGAATCCAATCCATCCGCAATCTCACTGTTTTCACCCGAGACGGTTGTTGTCTCAGTATCCAAGTGGCGGCTTGCATGGGAAGTCGTTCCAAGAACATGCTTCCAATAGGATTCAATAGGCCCGCCCGCATCGATCAACAAACGCGAGACCTCAAATCGATGAACGGCATGGCCTCGAGCAAGCAACCAATCTTGTAGTCCCTGAGTCTCTTCGAGAAACAGCGGCGGGTAGATCTCCGGCTGAGCAGACGACGTATGCTGTTCTGAACCATGTGTTTGGTCAGCAAGCATCTCTTCCACTTTGCATTGAATCTCTTTAATTCCCTGCCGCTTAGAAGACACGGTTGTCAGGACAGGCACGCCCAGCGTTTCGGAGAGCTTCGACACGTTTATCGTGAGTTCAGAGTCCTTTGCGACCCGATCCCACATGTTCAACACAAGTAGGGTTGGTAGTCCAAGTTCACGGACTTGGCTGAAAAGATACAAGTTCCGCTCAATTGCTGCCGCATCAACAACGACAATCACGCAATCGGGTTGCGGTTCTAAATCACTGGGGACATCACTTGTTGATGGGTGTCCGTGTCCTGCAATCTTAGTAGATTTACCTAGCAGTACCTCGACCGCGATCGACTCATCAGCCGATCTTGCCGCCAAGCTGTAGGTGCCGGGTAAGTCAACGACTTCGACCTGACTTCCATCAACCGCTTTCCAATGTCCGGTTTTCTTTTCGACCGTAACTCCAGGGAAATTGCCGACCTTGGCATTCATTCCGCAGAGCGCATTAAACAGAGAGCTTTTCCCTGTGTTCGGATTACCGACAAGGGCGACTAGCCCACGCAGTTTCGACTTGGGTTCCGTATTCGCTTCAAGAGTTGATTTGGGTGACACTTACGGAACCAAGCATGAGTGCAGTCGAGGAGGAAAGCCTTGGCCGAAACTAGATAGCCGGAACCTGGACGATGATCCGAGCTGCTTCCGATTTCCTAAGTCCAACTCGGGAACCCCCAACGGAATACTCGATGGGATCGCCAGCCGGTGCCTGACCGGTTCGTGCGACCGATTGCCCAGCAATAAAGCCAATCTCCATCAACCGCATCGATGTCGGATCTTCACCTTCGACATCTCGTACGAGAGCGATCACGCCTTTAATCAATTTGTCGAGAGTTGTGTTCATTTGCTGAATGTTAACTGCGAACGATGTTGAGACAAAGTTTCAATACGGCAAATATACGTGATTCGGCAGTTTGAGGATAGGAGATTTTCGAAAAGTCAAATTGTTCCGACAAAGATTCTGAGTAAGTAGGCCTAGAGTTGCCGAAAAATCAAAAATGTTGTTACCGGAAAACCCATCTGATGACCTAACTACAGTTCCGTTTCAAGGACGATCTGCACGCTGGAAGTCCTCAAGCAACGTCGCGTCGTCATCTCAAGTGGTTCCGATGAAGCCTTTCGAAGACCTAGCAGCATCCACGCCACCAAGCAAATTAAAGCGGAGTTTCTACGACCGCTGGCTCATTGGATTTTAGGCGTCACGCTGCTTTTTGTTCTTTTGCATTCTTCGGGGCCGCCAAAGCGGTTCAAAGCAATATCAACAAGGTTGAAGACTGGCTACCTAAGACTTTTGACGAGACACACGAGCTGGCTTGGTTTCGAAAGAATTTCCCAAGATATCAGTTTGTTTTGTTAAGTTGGGAAGGTTGCAACCTGGGTGACGATCCTACTTTGCCAGATTCAAAACCCGACGACCCGTTCACTTCATTAATTATTATCGGGATGCAGTCATTGAACATGGACTCGATAGCCGCGAGCTCTCTGAACCAGTATCCGCATCCGAAAAATCCTGGACGATGTTCGGAACCAATGGCGTTAAGCACTATGCAGCAGTCGGTTTTGCTTACGATACTTATCGCGGGTGTTATCTCAGAGTTGGTGCTATTACCTTCGATACTTGCTAGTCCACTCGGTAGCGTGTTCGCGCCACACTCGGGGCGTCATTCAATAACTCGCTGGTGCTTAATCGCACGGTACGAATGGCGACGTATTACACGAACTGATGAGCACCAACCCACGAACGCTCGCAATCGGGCCGCTCAGTAATAGTTAACAGGTCGCGTCTGGACTTACTGTTTCTATATAAGTAGTCGCGTCTCTCAGCAGACTTGGACTTTGTCTGATCACGGAGAGAGCCCGCTACGTAAACCGGTCATGAAACTAAGTCGAGTGAAGCTCTGTTAAAAAGCCTGCCGCATCAACATTAAAATACTGCGAAATTGAGACAACTGCTGCAAGCCTTCATTTGTAGTCGATAGCACAAAAGTCCGTAAAAAAACCTCGGACGAATCATGAGTGAAGTCCGAGGTCTATAAAACGCTATGATTTGGTTCTAGACTACCACTTTTTGAACTTTCGCTCCGCGAAAGCTTGAAATTGTCACGCCTTTCGCGGAGCGAAAGGCGATATTAGAAACAAAACCTAATCGGATCGCGTTTCGCAATCAGTGTAGTTTGAGACCGACGTGCGTTCAGTACTGATGTGCGTTCAATACTACGGTTGCGGCTGTTGTGCTTGCGACTTCGAGTATGCATCCAATTCAGCTTGCTCGGCTGCAGTCATTACGGGACCACCACCAGCTTCATCAGGAACAACGTCTCCGCCTGAATCGCAACCTGTAATAGCGAACGTGCTAAGAATTAAAAGAAAAGCTGCCAAACTACGATTCATATCAAAATCCTTCAAACTTAAAGTGAACCACAAAACGGTAGATGGTGTGGGAACCAAATTAAACAATTAACTCTATTACACTAACGCAGGTCTGTGGCTGTCAAGCCGCCGTTGATGGTTTTGCTAGATAAGTGACCTAAAATCACTAGATAGTGGCGATACAAAGTGATTTTTCCGATAAGATTCCGACGTAAAGTTCGTTTGACGCTAGTCGAGCTGTCCAATTATTTGACGGCAAGTATCTAACGATCGATCACATTCTCAGTATTGTAAGAAATGAAGTTGAAGTGAGCGAAACAAAAAAATATTGGCTTGGCTTTGATCTTGGCGGTACCAAAATGTTGTCGGTACTTTTCGACAATCAATTTCAAGTGGTGATGAGGAAGCGAAAAAAAACCAAAGGGATGGAAGGGGTTATCGCAGGGCAAGACAGAATCGCGGATCTCATCCAAGAAACCCTTACTGACTCTCTGATTACGGTGGATCAACTTGCAGGTATCGGGATCGGTTGCCCTGGACCCATTGAGCTCGACAAAGGAATCGTTTGCATCGCACCGAACCTGGGTTGGAAGCGAGTTCCCATGGGCGAATTTTTGGAAAAGAAATTTGGTTGCCCGGTCGTCGTAATGAATGATGTCGACGCGGGCGTATATGGAGAATTTCGGTTTGGCGCTGCAGTGAATGCGTTCTGCGTTGTAGGTGTCTTTCCAGGAACAGGCATCGGCGGTGGATGTGTTCACGATGGCCGCATACTCCGAGGCGTAAAGCTATCTGCGATGGAAATCGGCCACATGAAGATCGCATCAACTAGCCGCTCTAGCGGCGTCGAAATGCCAGGAACACTGGAGTGCGAAGCGAGTCGACTATCGATTGCCGCCGAATGCGTGAAGCTCGCCTATCGTGGCGAAGCCCCAGAGCTTCTCAAGCTTGGTGGAACAGATATTGTCAACGTGCGTAGTAAGACCATTGCACAAGCGATCAAGAATGGTGACAAGTCAATTGAACGTGTCGTCCGGCTTGCGGCACAGCAAGTTGGTTACGGAGTCGCAAACATCGTACATATTCTATCCCCTGATGTAATCATTCTAGGTGGCGGTTTAATCGAAGCCGTACCCGAAATTTATGTCGAAGAAGTGAGACGAGTTGCCAAACGTAGCGTGATGCAGTGTTACGAGGAAACTTTTGACGTTCGAATCGCCGCATTGGGTGATGATGCCGGCGCGATGGGCGCTGCTGCTTGGGCATTCAAATCATTCGCAAACGATCGCGCCATTCCAGTGCCGGTCGTTTAAAAACGTTGCAGAAGAAAGCACGTACGCTCAACGTGATATGCAGTCACGCGTCTTAACAGTATCGAGTGACAGAGCCGTATCAATTGACAGGCGTTGATCTACAGTCCACTTGCTCTTTAGTTTCTTCCGCGTAGTGGGTACGAGTCGCGAGCGGATGGAACTAGATTGTGATTGGGTGCCGCAGGAGACTGCTTGTTGAGGCCTTTCTGGATGCTTTCAAGGTCGCCCGTAACGCGAGAGATACCTAGCTGCGATTCTCCGGTCTTCAGATTGATCCAACCAGTGCTGATGCTAAACTCGACCTGCGAGTTGCCTGTCATATTGCGAGGATCATATTGACGAACGCGTGCAGGACTACCGGGCGAACCTTCCAGGCTCAGTTTACTATACAAGCCGGCATAGGAAACTGCTTGAGCTTGAATGGAAACATGGCCTTTCTCGTTGTGGTTGTCGACGGATACTTGCCCGTTCCCTTTCACAACCCACGATGTCTGATTGCTTTGTCCATTTTGAAGCAGCGCTGCCTGGTTGTAAGTTAGCGATGATTCGTTGTAGACACTCAGCTCATCACAATACATGCGAGTATTTCCAAGAGGTAGCTGATCGACTTTGTGTACGTCCAATCCGCTTTCCCAAGTAAGAATGTCTCCCAGGATCGCCTCCACGCGATCATAGAAGGTCACCTGCTGCTTTCCAACGAAGCCTTCCATGCGGCCTTGAAACGCCAAATGCACGCACTGAAGAGCTATCTGCGAGCCCGAAGACGCATTCCGCCCCATTCCAAATGGATCGCTTGTCGCCGCGTCTTGATTGGATTCGGCGATGCGTCGACTCCTGACTTCGCCCGGACCAGTTGAAACAAACCTTTCCTCAGGCACGATGAAAACGAGCTCCGGAACCTGGAGATGTTCTAACGAGCGACGATTACCGCGACTGTCTGTTTGTGCTGCTTTGATGTCTACGCGATCAATCAAGCTGATTCGATTGACTTCCGCATTTCCAGATTGCGAAGTCCCATCCTCCGGCGTCGTGGAAGCCGCAAGACGCACCGGTGCTTTCAGTTCAACTCGCATCTCGGAAGCATTCCCCATTATGTGCCAAATAGTATCGATCTCCGTTTGCACTCTTCCCGTGATTTGAACTCCCCCATCCATCCTCGCAACCCGTCCATCAAATACCATTCTCCCATTCCAAGCGACCTCCGGTGGTTCAATCCAACTTTCGCGATTCGGCGTTCCAGCTCCATGGAGTAACTGCGGTGCAGGTGAAGTAACCGTCGAAGCGAACTTGCCTAAACCATTGGAAGCGACAGAGGGAGCACCTTTGCTTGAATTCATATCACGCATCGCCGAAACAGGGAGCCGAAACACACCTGGCTTATCAATCCACACGGTTTGATTGCGTTGATTAAAATGCACCTTAGGCCCCGATAACGCGGCATCACCGATCGCGAGCTTCGCAGGCGTTCCTGAGACTGTTGCATCCAACTGACCACCATCAGAAGTATCGATCCGCAATTCGTTTCCGGTGATCGTCAGCGGCATTGCGGAGTCACTTGAAACCTGATCTCTCGTTACCGTAACCATGCCGCGCAACAATAGATCGTCGATAACGGTCCCAAGCTGGCTATTCGATATTTTTGCGATCAACGTATCTCCGGTGACATTCATCGGCAGTTCAGGCAAAGCAGCACTTTGATTCACCGCAATCCTGCCGGGCATCGAAATAGGATTGCCAAGCGAGCTTTCACCGACCCCAGTGATTCGATTATCCGCCAGATTATTTGCCGAGTTATTATTCTGCGCAATCTGAAGCCCGTCTCCACCAACACTTCGCGCGACACCAGCCAATCCCGACAACGCTGTACCGATGGGTGATGCGGCTGTTTGTACAGGTTGCGAGGAAGCCACAGTGCCGCGTCGAATCGGTTGGTTTCTCGTCAATCGAGCCGTACGTCCCTGCGGAGATTCATCCTTCAACAGAGCTTCAACCGCTTCGATGTCTGGATAACTAAACCAAACTTGAATGTCGGATACTTGAGCTCTGAGCTGCGGAGAATGGATCATCGTTCTTCCATTTGCATGAAGCCATTTAGGAACGACTGAATTAGGTTTGTTCCCAGGCTGATTCGCCTCCAATTCCTCCATCACTTCGGGCGTCAGACTTGCAAGGAGCACATCGACTTTCTCGGCGAAGAATCTGCCTTGGGTATCGCTTCTGGCGTTAGCACTTCCAACGATCGACAGTCGATCGTATTCGCCCTCGGGTTGCAACTGCAGGCTCTCTGCCCATGACAGGTCCCATTGTTCTCCACCTTCAGCCGCCAGCAATGCCCGACCAGGGCCAGCAGACCAGAGTTTGCCGAGCCTCGTCATTTGTTTCGACCTTTCGTTGCTACCACCTCCAACGGAAGAACCGTCTAATTGTTTATGGTCCTTCTGAACCCGATCCCCTTTAAGCATTTCGCTCTCGTACTCAATTTCAGGAGACCATACCTGCATCGAATCCTGCTGAAGATAAACTTGTGTGGAATCGGTCGCAGGGATCGCAGGTAGATGATTCGCAATCGCTACACGTCCCTGGTTCATATCCAACTTGAACCAACGACCCTGTCCGCGAGCCTTCAAGCTTGGTGCTTCCAAACGAACCCATCGCGTCGGATCATCGACAGCAACACCGTTAGCCCCCATCGCTTCAATCGTATCGATCGACCATTC
>JANODQ010000482.1:0-5240 GCA_031412775.1 Pirellulaceae bacterium
CGCTGGAGGAGGCATTTGTGGCAGCAGCCGCTCTATCTACTTCGGACCCCGAGTTGCTCGTTCTTCTCGGCGCTCTCCGATGGACTGCACTCGCTCGTGCAGATGACTCAGCATTAGCGGTTAAGGAAATAGCCGCTGCAAACGTATCCGATTCCGGGGCATTTCTTGAATGCTGCGTGGCCGCACGTGTATTGAAAAAGGCAGGATTGGCAAATGACGCTGAACGTGTTCTCGAACGTGCCAAATCCTTGATTACAGCGGAGAGCTCAAATGCAGATCGACTGATGCTTGCGGAACTGCTGTACACGTTCAACTACTGGGCAGAGGCGGCACCTCATTTTGAACGGCTCGCAACACCTCATAAGCTCTCCGAACTGCACAATCGATTGCTGGCCTGCTATATCAGAATGCAAAATCGTAAAGCGGCTCGCGCGCTCCTAGATGCAATGCCACGCGCTTGGATTGAGAACGACCAAACCAGAAAGTTAGCAATTGAACTTGGTCAGCAGGCCCGCGACTGGGACTTTCTGCAGCCACTTGCGAACGCGCAGATTGAAAAGTTTCCCCAGTTCGCCGTCAACTGGCTGTTCAAACTGAGCGTCGCAATGCACGCAGAAACCCCCGCAAGTTTTCAGGCTCAGCTACGTAAAGTACCGGAAATTTTGGAAGGGCCGATTCGCCCACAGGCCCAGTTAGCACACATTGAACTTAAATACGGTGAGCCGCAACGCGGACTTAGGCGCCTTTATCGCACGGCGCGCAAAGACCTTGATGAACCAGAAGCACTAGCAGCGTACTTCATAAATATCATTGCTGGTCCTCCGAATCTCCCGGACATGTCGGAAGCTCTACCGAACGTTGTACCGGGTTCATTTGTTTCTCTCATTGATGAAGCAGGCGCAACGGCACAATTAATAATTGACCCCGATTTAGGGGAGGCCTTTCCTAAACGAGAGGGGTTTACTGCTGCCAATTCTGCTCAAGGGAAAGCGCTGATGGGTCTCGCTGCTGGAGAAGCTGTAGCTCTGCCGACTCTCGCGCTGGACGGAGTAAAAAGTTTCTCCGTACTAACTATTCAGTCGGCATATCGACGCATGATGCATATCGCGGGAGAGCGTGCGAGTTCTTTAAACGGGCTTCCGCATATGAAATCAGTGGAAGTCGGAACCTCTGGCAATGCCGAAGTAGATTTCAGCGATGTGCATGATGAGCTTAAACGTTCAAGCGAAATATCGAGACAAATCTTCGACGCTTATGCATCAGGAGCCTTGACGTTAAGCGGATTCTCTCATTTGATGGGCAAGTCGTCCATAGATGTTATTCCAGGCTGGCCTTCTGACGCAGCACCATTATTCATTGACAACGGTCAGCCTTCGGACCGACTAGAGGCCCTGGCCCTCCTAGATAGAGAGACAAATACATTTGTCATCGATGCGATGACCATTGCAGAGCTTGTCAATCTCGGAGCGTCCGCTTGCCTAGGAAAGATAAAAAATCTCTTAGTAACTACGGCGACTAAGGCGCTAGTTGATGCATATGTGGCAGACGCTAGAGACAGGCGAACTGTGGGAACAGCGGCTGACATCGATGGAAAGATGGTTTTTATAGAGTTTGATGAAGCGCGCAGGCAAAAGCATTTGAACTTCGCAGAACTGCTCGCAGCAACAGTTACAGAGCATTGCAAAGTATTGCCAGCATACGGGCAATTAGATGGGCTCAAAAACTACCCTTCACTTGCCGAGGTGTTGCAGGATGAAGAGTTGGAAATATTACTGCTTGCGAAGCAGCACAGCGCGTATGTTTTTACGATTGACGGGCGCTTCAGAACGCTTGCAAAACTCATCGAAGGCATTGATGGTATCTGGCCACAGATTCTGATGATGCATCTTATCAGCAACGCTGCAATCTCGCAGTCCCTGTACTCGAAATTCGTTGTTCACGAATTTCTAAACAATCGGTCTTTCATTTCGTTGCGGTCTTTCGACTTGGTTTGGATGGTCATGCAAGGCGGGGGGTATGTACAGAGAGGTATAAACGGGTTCAAGCGTTATCTATCAAGTGAATCGTCAGAATTTGAATCTTCAGCTACCGTAGCCTTTGAGTTTCTCGAAGTAATTGGCAGCCTAAATGCTCAATTGGGTGCATTTGGCGAACTGGTCTCGCACATCGTCGAGGCCTGCCTCCGCCATAAAAAATGTCCACAGGACTTTTCTTTGCGCATTTCAGACTTACTCGAGGAAGTAGCGAGCCGATTCGGAATTGAAGATAACCCTTACAGCGCAGTCCAAGAAGCACGAGAAAATTTAGCTCAAAGGCAACGCGCCTACCTAGAGACTAGGTATCGAGAGGCCCTATCCCTTGCCGCTCAGCCAGCAAAGGAGCGACCAATCAAAGTAAAGATTTTGTATTGCAGTCCAGTTCCTTGGTTAGTAATGGACAAAGATGAAGAAATTGTCGGCACAAACTAGCGCGTGTGCGTGCAAATTTGTGTCAGCCAACTATCGACAATACTGCATTATCGATAGCGAAACCGTTTGCGGTGAATTCATACTGTTCGGAATCGCCAACCTTCACCGCACGCATAGAAAACGTTCTCAGGCTTCTCCTGCCGCTGCACCAGCTTCATATAAAAGTCCTCTGGCATCCCTAATCCGACATATTTGAGCCATCTTCCTCCAAAGCTTCTCGCGAAGCTCGTGCTGATCCTCCTGTACGAGTTGCACACAATAGTCATCGAGACTCAGGCGCACCGCCTTATGGAAGCGCTGTATATCGAGAATGTATCCTCGAGACTCCCCATCCAGCTTTTTAAGGATTGATGACTGTTTTCGACGAACCAGCCACATTTCCTTGGCCTCTGCTTGATGCAATAGCCCACAGCGGATATCTTTATAGAAATGAGCGCGAGCTTCGGCATCAAATGCTGGCTGAAATCGTGGACCCGCAAGAAACTCCATGACATACCGTTTGGACTTGTCACGTCCGTCTATTTCTCCCGCACGGAACTGCTGTATGGTTTCCGCAAGTAAGCTATCAATCGAAAGCACAACGAAACCTGAAAACTGGTCAGGAAGTAACTTGTCGGCAAACTTCACAAAACGACCTTCAAGGCGATCCCTGAGCATGTCCACGGCTTGACCCCAGTGGTCGGGATTGTTTTGATCTAGTGCTTTCCAGTCGAGGGAAGTGTATCTTGGCGAGATGCGAAGAACATCAAGTTTTAAAGTCATTGTGTTTCCAAGCTCGGAAATAAACGAGTACCGTATGTTTGTAAGCTTAGCGCCAACTCCAAGCAGGGGACGAAAATTCAGATGCTAAAACCCTTTTTGCTAGAAGAGCTCGCCAAAGCAATCGACGTTGCAGTTGATAGTAGAGACCAGCTCGCTTTTAAACGGGCAATCTCAATTCTGGAGTCAATCGCTCAATCGGACTGTGAGCCAATCGAACGCGCCACAATCAACTATTACCTCGCCAACGCCCTTTCAGGCTTGCGTCAGCTCGACCAGGAAGAAGAGGCATTTTGGAGCCAGCCTCAACCTCTGCTGGATCGCGAGATCCTCCATTTTAGATTGGCCCTTAGTCAACTCCCCAGTACTGGCGCTGGTGACAATTTAAGGCCGCGAATCCTCACCAATCTTGCAAATGCACTCGATGCAGCGGGAAGATTTGTTGAAAGCTTGGCCCTTTGGAAGGAGGCCGTAAATGTGCAGGCTGACTTCGGAATGGCGCAAGCCAATCGAGGAAAAACCTATTTCTGGTACGCAAAGTACGTTCGCCCGGAAGCAGATCAGGCTCTTGTACTTCGGGATAGTCATCGTTGCCTTTTTGAGGCGCTTTTAGCAGGCGTGGAAGAACACGCACTACCGTCTATCAAAGGCATGTTCCAACATGTCTCCTCAATGGCAGACTGGAGCAAGTTCAATGTGGAGTTGGTACCTTATCCCAAAGGCAAATCCGATGAGGAGAAACGGTATCGCGATTGGTGCAGGATTAATGGGCTCTTCTTGAGCCCTCTTAGCGATCTAGACCGCAGCTTAGGGATCGAAGATATTCGAGACACCCTTGTTCTTCCAGACATCGTTGTCTCCGTCCCAGAAGGTAGTGCAGAATTACCAGCTGTCTACGGGATGTTCAACCAAGCCAAGCAGGAATACACATCTGCGAGGTACTTGACATATGAAGCGATCCAGGAACGCGCCCAAGAATTGCATTTCGCCGACAAAGGTGTTGCGCTGTTTAATACCCTCGACTACAGGCTATACCGATTGTGGGTTGAACGGATGAAAATGGCATTTCTCGCCTCCTATGCAATCCTGGACAAGCTGGCGTACCTTATGAATAGCTACTGGAAGCTTGGGCTCAAGCCTACCGAAGTCAGCTTCAGTGGAATCTGGTACGGCGGTGGGAAAAGACGAAACGGTATCGCATCAGCTTTCCAAGCCTCTCGCAATTGGCCCCTTAAAGGTTTGTACTGGCTGAGCAAGGACTTTCACCATAAATCGGATGGTAGGGGGCCGAAAGCTCCGGTGCCACGTATGCTTCAGGAAATCCGCAATCACATCGCCCACAAATATCTGCGTGTTCACGACCACATCGTCACCCACCTACGCGTTGACAGAACGGAACTGCCCGGCGATTTCAGCTACCAAGTAACTGACGACGAATTACAGGTTCACACCCTAGAAATGCTCAGACTTGTTCGGTGTTCGATGATTTACCTGACTGCGGCAGTTCAACAGGAAGAACTAAACAAACGAAGCGACGTCGGCGAGGAGCTCATTGCATCCATGCCCGTGTTTTCACTAGGGGACGACAACCGGCTTTAGGGGTATTCACCCCCAACAAGCTGGATCGATTAGTCCGTCTCGGAAGCCCAGAGTAATATTCATTTTCAACTCCCCAAGGCTCACACCTCATGAACCCAAGCAGCAGAACCACTCCGGTCATCGAAGCATTGTTCGTGCCGAAGGCCATTCAACGGACTGACGAACAAAATACAATTCAAATCGCGACCGACCGAACCATTATTGTGGAGGCCAACGCCGGGGCCGCAAAGACAACGACGTTGGCACTACGGATGGCTGAAAGCTGGAGGCGCGGCACAGCACCGGAGTTTTTTCTGGCGCTCACATACACCAAGACCGCGTGCGATGCGCTTAGATCAGCACTGAAGAAGATTGGTGTGCCATACACGGTGGTGGGGCGCTTTCGCATTCAGACGTTTGAGTCATTCTGCCAAG
>JANODQ010000483.1:0-2016 GCA_031412775.1 Pirellulaceae bacterium
GATGTGAGCATCGTTTGGGTCAAGGATCTTACTGGCGCGAACGGACCGGCTGAAGCGTTTCGAAAGGATCGAACGATTGATGCTTGTTGCGTCATCACTCCTGATTTGATCGGATTAACCAGTGGGTTTGATTCGGTGGGAAGTGGTGCAGAAGGAACAGTCGAAGGAGCACACTTAGTCAACAGTACTCAGCAGATGAGTCGCTCGATTGCGGATGTTTATGCAGTTCGACGTGATTGGTTCGATGCGAATAAAGTTTTCGTTGAGAAGTTTGTCGCGGGCTATCTCAAGGGTACCGAAGATTTGGTCGCGCTTCGTAAGGGATTCAACGATACGCAGAAAATGTCAGAGCCCTACAAACAAATCCTGTTGCTGAGTCAAAAGACTTTTGGCAAGGAAGTTCTGCCGACTCTCGATATCGATGCGCATGGTTTGCTTATGGACTGCTCGTTTGTTGGCTTGCCGGGCCAGCTATCGTTTTTTCGTGACAAAGGGAACCTCAGCGGCTTTGAATCCAAGATGGCGGAAGCTCTCAATCTTGCGACTACGTGGGGGTACGCTGACGCGCGATTGGGGTTTGATCCAAACACTTTTGATTACAAAGAAATAGCCAAGCTTGGCGGCATCGCTTATGTTGAACCGAGCAAGACCGAGCGGTTCAATCCAACCGCTGAATCAACCGATAAGTTCCTTGGCGAAAATCTGGATGCAAATACGATCGTAAGCTTCACCATCAACTTTGAACCCAACGTTCAAGAGTTTTCGGTGGACAGATATGGAGCCGAGTTTCAAAGAGCTATTAAGGCCGCGAGTACCTTTGGAAATGCGAAGGTTGTGATTCGCGGCCATTCGGACCCGACGAAGACCTTGATGGATCTCGTGCAATCTGGGATGGAGAAAGGGATCTTGAAGCAGAGCGGCATCGCGGGAAATTTCCGCTACTTTTACGATGGGAAGTCGCTCGATCTGACAAACACAAAAGCAATTGCCGATTTAATCAAGGCAGGAGCCTTTAGCGGTGGCAAGGCCGATCCGTTAGTCACGTTCCAAGCTGCATTAAACCTAAGCAAGAATCGAGCCGATGCAGTTCGTGATGCAGTCGCAGGATTTGCAAAACAATCGGGTGTCAACTTGGATATGTCCCAAATCGTTCCAGTTGGTGCTGGGGTGATCGAGCCAGTAATCGCGAAGCCTCGAAATCTTGAAGAGGCAAAAGAAAACATGCGAGTCGAATTTCGTATTGTTCGAGTTGAAGCCGAAGCGATTGCACCTTCTGATTTCAACTTTTAATCCCGTCCCAATGTTTCGATCTCAACCGATCCCAACTCAACCGTTCCAACCGATTCCGACTTTAATGTCCGTTTTGGCAACGACCGATTTCGCAACGATAAATATAGAGGCAATACATGCTTAGTCGAGCAGCGTTCATACGACATCATCGAATGTTGGTGGGTTTCGCTTTTCTATCTGTGTGGGGCGTATGGGTTGCAATCGCGACACTTCCGGCGTTCGCTACGGACACCACAGTTGTTGTTCTTTTGGACGACTCGGGTTCTATGCGTAATCAGATGCGAACGGAGTCTGGGATGGAGGCTCGTATGGCCGTCGCAAAGACCGCCTTGACTCGAGTGGTTGAACAGTTGACGCCGCAAACAACATTCGGTCTCTTGCTGATGAACGGTGCTCGCGGTAACGGTGGTTGGTTGGTGCCGCTGGCTGCACTGGATCGCGCTTCAGCGCTCTCGCGAATCGCAAACGTAAAGGCCGATGGAGGTACTCCACTGGGGCAATCGATGAAGTCAGCGATCGATGAGCTCTTGGAACGTCGTAGTAAAGTTCCTTATGGCGACTATCGATTACTGGTGGTGACCGACGGAGAAGCAACCGATCGAAATACACTGGAGCAGTTTCTTCCTGACATGGTTGCACGCGGCATCATCATCGACGTCATTGGGGTTGATATGCAGTCTGATCACTCGCTGGCCAGTCGTGCTCATTCCTACCGACGAGCTAATG
>JANODQ010000484.1:0-2073 GCA_031412775.1 Pirellulaceae bacterium
CGACTTCAAAGTGAAAAAGCCCGGACTAATCATTCGAGCAGGTGGCCCTGATACGGCCGGCGTGCTTATTGATAATGTTCAAGTTTATGAGCTGGAGTGAATCGCCAGAGGTATGCGATAGTCAATGCGATTCCTGCTCCGGCCAGACAATCTGATGGATAATGGGCACCTGAGTAAACCCGCTGCCACATCGCCATCATTGCAAGCGTCGCAAACAACCATTTGCCGCGCGGGTAGATCATGGTCAGCGCGATCGAGAGGGCCACTGTCGTTGCGGAGTGCCCCGATGGAAATGATAACTCGGAGGATCTTCTGCCGATTCCGGTCAAAGCGGGAAGCCAGGTGGAGTAGATGTCTGTTATCTCCACACCCGAATTGGGACGTAGTCGAGGCAAAAAATACTTAGCAATATTTGCAAGAACTCCGACCACCAAAACGTAGGCGGCTACGTTCCAAAGTTTCTTTCGATTGTTGATGTCGACACACAGCAAAACTAAAAAAATGGTGATAACGCCGCTGCCGTGAGCGAACACCTCTGAAAGCTGGATTGTCTTTTCTAAATCGCCCGAGAAGTTTTGTTGTCGTGCCCAAATCGATGCTTGTAGGTCTAATTGCCGAAGCGATGGAATAGCTGAAACCGATACGACGGCAAACATGCCCAGAAAACCACCCGCCAGCATCCGCTTGTCGCGAGGTTTGCGAAGCGCTGTTGATATTGATTTCAGCGACGTCGAATTCACTGTCGATGTTGATGTCGATTCAGAGTTGATAAGATTCATCTCAGGCTGGTTTTAGGAAATGTCTTCGATTTGAAAAGTTTCTTGATACAATGCATCGAAGAAATCAGGAACGCTTCCGAGAACATCTAGTCCGCCCAGCAACTCTGATTCATGCATCCAGTGGACTTCGGATACTTCGTCAAGGAATGGAACAGGCACATCCAAAACATTGCGAGTCAAGTGCATCCACTCCAGTTTTGTTCCCCAACGCGTCACCGATGACCACAAGTGTCGACGAACAACGACAGGCAGATGAAGCTCTTCCATCATTTCGCGGATAATGGCTTGCTCGAACGATTCCCCCGGCTCGATGTGTCCACCTGGAAAGCAGAGCAATCCCGGCGCGCGAACCCTCATCGAGCGTCGAATGACTAGATACAAACCACTCTCTCGGATCACACCAACCACTCCATGCTTCGTGGTTGAAACGGTATGATTGCTCATTGCGGAAACTTCCCGATGCTTGAAAAGCCCTATGAATGCGACGCCAAACCCCTCAAACAACTTGCCAAACGAACTTCACGATGTTGATTCGTCCCGCAGTGTTGATTCGTCCCGCTGTCATGCGAAACTCCTGCGAGAGTACGCGATTGAGGTCGTCCGCGTCCTAACGAGTCGTAATTATATCGCTTATTTTGCCGGCGGCTGTGTTCGAGACGAAATAATGGGGAGGACTCCCTCTGACTACGACGTTGCAACCAACGCGACTCCTGAGCAAGTTCAGCAAATCTTTGGCAAACAGAGAAGCCTGATGATTGGTGAAGCGTTTGGTGTTGTCTGCGTCCACCAACGTCGCAGCGGGCAATCTCTTCAAGTTGAAGTGGCTACTTTTCGTAGCGACGGCTCCTACATCGACGGAAGGCGGCCCGACTCGGTGGTTTTCACCAATCCTGAGCTGGATGCCCAAAGACGCGACTTCACGATTAATGGGGTTTTCTATGATCCAATCGCAGAAAAAACGATCGATTTCGTCCAAGGCCAGGACGATATCGCTGCGAGAATCATTCGGGCAATCGGCGATCCATTTCATCGATTCGCTGAAGATCGTTTAAGACTATTGCGGGCGGTGCGATTCACTTCGCGTTTCGGATTTTCGCTCAACCAAGCGACGTGGCAAGCGATCTGTACCATGGCCGATCGGATTGTCGAAGTCAGCCCCGAACGCATTGCAACTGAGATGCGGAAAATGCTGTCATTTCGTCGTGGTCGCCGTCAAGCGATTGAATTACTTCACCAATCGGGACTTCTTCGAGCGATCTTGCACGAAGCGGCAGCAGTTCTCGACCGATCGGAA
>JANODQ010000485.1:0-6074 GCA_031412775.1 Pirellulaceae bacterium
ACTTCCTGACCAAAATTACCTACTGGTTCAGTTGACGTGGACTCAATTTGCGCGGTGATTTGTGAGGAGACTTGCACCGTTTCGGACTGTTTATCAGACATGGAACTATGGTTAACTCCCAGTTCGGATTTTGGCGTTGCAACAACCTCGGGACCAGCGGTTACATTTTCGATCGACGAATTCTTATCAACGACTGTCGTAGTTGGCTTTTCCAAGCCTTTATTTGAAACGCCATTTGTTTCGGTCAATGGCTCGGAACTGGTTTTAAATGTCGATAATTCTTCAGTCTTCGTTGTCGTCGTTTTTGTATCGATAATTGTTTGCTGCTGCACGAGAGCAACATTAACGGAACCAACCGCGGTCGTTTCGGTCGAATCGTCCGTCGAAGGCTTTTCCTCTTCTTTCAATTCGTTTTGAGAATCAGTAGATGAAGATCGCTCGTTTGATTCAACAGGAGTAATAGCCGCCGTGGAAACTCTTGTCGCATCAGCATCGATGACTGTCGAGTCGAAGATGGGAAGCGATAGAAGTTCCTCAAATAACCCCACGGCGGAGTCAGCTTGTCTGAACGCTAGACCGTACCGATTTGCGGATACATTCGATCCACCTCGATCAGCCGATAGAACTGCGTTCGAACTTCCCGAAACGGGATTTGTTGTTGTAGCCATTTGATTGCTCCCCCCGGAACAACTTTCGGTACAGTATTATGTTTTGACTGTCTGCGAACTAAAGCAACTTAATTCGATTTCGTCGGGTCGTTCGGTTGATTGCTGGAATTACCCTGCGGTGCTGCTCCGCCAGACTTTTCTTCAAATGAGCGAAGTTGCTTCAGAATCTCCGCTAGCTTTAACAGCTCCGGTTCTGTCGAGAATTCCGCTAGTATCTTCTTTCGTTTATCTTCGGGCATAGCTTTAATAATAACCAACACATCTTCTAACGCGTCGTCCACCATCATCCGCAGTATCTGGTCTTTCGCCTGCTCAGGTGCGAGTAACTCTATGATTTTTTGGACATCGCTTAAAGATTCTGCTTCACGCCCTTCCTTAAACCGCTTCACCTCTGATTCAAATTCGACAACCCGAATTGAGAGTCGTTCATCTTCTGTATCCAATCGCGATTGCTCAGCAATAAGTTGTCGCTGCCATCTTTCAAGTGACTTTTCTCGGCTGTCCAACTCGAGACTTGTTTCGTTCTTCGCGGTGAGGATCTCCTCGCGCGTTGGAACGGGGACATCTCGAGCTGCTGTCAAAGCGTTTTTCAACCTATCGCCTGGAATATCGATACCGTTCATTAGTGCGATTATTTGAGTGAACGAGTCACCCGTGAAATTTCCTCGCATATATGAAAGCAAAATAATGCAACCCTGTGCGACTAAAGTTGCAGCGCAAAACCAGAGAAAAGCAGACATTAATTTCTTAATCATGATTTATTGCGGTCCCTCCAAGACAGTGCGTGTGTTCGACCATTCGTCCAACCGGCCCTGCAGTCGAGCAGCATCGATAACAAGAGCTTCTTGTCGGTACTGTTCCTGCAATTTTTGCAAACTCTTTAAAGACTGTTGCGATTTCAGCAGAAGTGCCTCGCGGCGAGTCTGTTCGTCAATCAGTGTCGCTCGTTGGCCTTGAAGGTGTTGAACCTGGCCGAGCAGTACAAGTTGATAACGCTGAATCTCGGTAAGATCGCGAATCGATATCGCGCCATGCGAAACCAATTGCTGCTCTTTGTTCATCTCCGCGATCTCTTGCTGGTTCGCGTAGATACGTTCGTCAACAATTTCGACCGCGCGCCGAACCTCATTTACCAATGCGGCAGCAGCATCACGTTCTCTTTCGCGAAGCATCTCAATGGAGTAAAAGCGATTTACCTTTGTCATGCTGCGTTAGCTAGTTTCGAGGGGCCGACTAAGTTTTGCATCGCCGTGAGAGTATCCTTGAATGGGATAATATCCTGTTGTTCCTGACTTAAAAACGCTTCAATAGAATCTCTCATCATGATCGCACGATCGATATTGGGATTGGAACCTTTCGTGTAGGCACCAATGTTGATCAAGTCTTCGTTCTCTTGATAGGTTGCCATGAGGGCTCTTAACTCACGAGCCCACAAGCGATGCTGAGGATCGACTAGCTGAGTCTGCAAACGACTTAAGCTAGGCAAGATATCGATCGCAGGATACCGACCACGCGATGCAATTGCACGCGAAAGATGGACGTGACCGTCAAGTAGACCGCGTAGAGCGTCGCTGATGGGTTCATTCGCATCGTCCCCTTCCACCAACACGGTGTAAATCGCGGTGATGCTTCCCTTGGTGCTCATCCCTGTCCTTTCGACCAATTGAGGTAACATTGAAAAAACACTTGGTGGATAGCCTCGTGTCGTAGGGACTTCGCCCGCAGCAAGACCGACCTCGCGCTGGGCCATTGCGAAACGTGTTACCGAATCCATTAACAGAAGGACATTCTTTCCCGCATCGCGATACGCTTCTGCGATCGCAGTCGCAGTCTTAGCGGCTAATATTCGTTTCGGTGCTGGAGTATCACTGGTCGCAACCACAGTAACGCTCTTTTTACGCCCTTCTTCCGCAAGATCTCGCTCCAGGAACTCGAGCACTTCTCGACCTCGTTCGCCGATCAATCCGATAACGACAACATCAGCCGCGGTTCCTCTCGCAAGCATCCCGAGCAATGTACTTTTGCCGACGCCAGAGCCAGCGAAAACACCGATACGCTGGCCATATCCGAGTGTCAGAAACGCATCGATCGCGCGGACCTGCGTGGGTAGGACTCGTTTAATCGGCGGACGATCCAGCGCTGGAACAGGCATCGCATCACACGGTACACGTATCGACGGTGCTAATGGACCGCGATCATCGATAGGCGTACCCGTTGCATCCAGAACGCGTCCAACTAATTCCAAACTAGCTGGTACGGTTCGTATGGTTCGATGTAAACGAACACTATCCCCTTGGCTGACGCCGTCCATCGGCGAAAGCGGGGCAAGTAACGTCGTTGACCCATCAAATCCAATCACTTCAGCGTCCAGCTCGGCACCTTGCCGACGTTGAATTCGAACGATGGCACCGATAGGCGTTGGTAAGCCGCCCGCGACAATTGTCGTCCCGCGAATTGCTCGAACTCGTCCTTCTACTGAAACGGTCATGCATCGCTCGAGGAGCGTATTCCATTGACTTGCATGGGGAACCTTCGGAAATGGTTTCACTGAAGTTCCTCTTTTAATCGATCTAATTGGGTTTGCATTTGTTGGTCGATCGTCGATTCAGGTGTCTGCAGAATGAGTCCGCGTGGCTGGACAGATTCGTCGGGTACGAGCGTGATCGCGACTTGCGTTCGGAGTTGTTCTAAAGTGGATTCTAGCGATTGCCCAAGTATCTCAATGTCACTCGGATGAATCCTTAGCGAGATTTGATGCGAGCCTTGAACGAGTCGCACTGAGTCCTGAAGCCATTGAAGCAGAATGCTCGGGTCTGCATCAATTTGCCGACGAACAAGTCGTTCGGCAATCGCTATCGCAAGCGGGATCGTCTCATGCTGCCATTGCCTTAACCACTGATGAGTCGCTTGTTCAAGCTGATCTCCAAGTGTTTGAATGTTTTGAGTCGCTGCTGAGATACGTTGATTGGAAATGTTGTCTGCCATGGATTGAGCCGAACTTGCGAGACTCACCTGGCCATCGGCAATCGCAGTTTTCATCGCCGATTGACGAATGTCATTGCTCTCTTGCCGCGCGGTCGCAAGAATTGCGTCTGCCTGCTCGCGTACGGTTTGCAGATACTCTCGTGCACGATTTGCAACATCTTCAAAGTTGAAGATTTCGGCCTGCCCTCGATTAACACCTTCTGAAAAATATTTGCCTTTAAGGACAGTTGCCATAGCTGATTTGCTTTACATTTTTTAAGAGCATTTAATTCTCAATTGAACAACCTGCTGTCAATGTTCCAAGCAACGTTTTACTGTTGCAACTCGTTTGTAATCCCGTTTAGGCCGCTAGCTTTCGATAAGCGTTTGTTGGAGCAGCGACAACCCCGGAACGCATTAACTCGTTAGCTTTGCGAGTGATCTCTTCCCTCGCTGCAAAACGCGATTCGGTGCCTACATTTTTCAGTGATCCGATTCTGGCTCGAAGCCGTCCGAGATTGTTCGGTGCAATCATCGATTCGAGTCGAGTTCGCAATTGAATCGCTGCACCTGTGAGAGCAATTAGGATCGTGTCTGGATCGGATTGTCGAAACACCGTTGCAAGCGATTCAGGCGATAAGTCTTCTAGGTCATCAAAGGTGAGTAACGTGTTGTCAGCGGTGTCGGTCGCATTGTCCTCGGGGTGATTCTGCGACGCCATTCCCGACGCCATTCCCGACGAAGCAGACTCTTGAACGGTTGCCTGAATGGTTGCTTGAATAGATGACTGCGCAGTGGCTTCTCTGCGGCTATCGACCGGCATCGACGCGGCATACAGCGAGATACCAAGCGAGTCGGCTAAGGATGAATTTTCGACAATCAAATCCTGCTCAACCATTCGTCGTTTGGACTCTGGTACGATCGCAAGCAGTGATTGAATATGTTGAACATCGGGCGCATCGGGTGCGAATTGGCTTCGATAGGTAAGTAGTTTCTCGCGAAGCGTTTCATGAATGTCTCGCATGATCGTTTGGTCGATCACATCTAAATTTGGAATTGTCGATAGGGCCGATGCAGCCAATCGGCTCGGCAGGGCCGCGAGAATCGCGGCGCCCAATTGCGTTGAGACTTGCTTCAAAACAGTCGCCACAACCGTGGGTCGCTCGTCGGCAAGCAACTTTGCGATATCCGCTCCGCTGCTCGCGGGAAAACCTTCCCATCTCGAGTGAGTTACGAACGGTTCGACCGAGTTTGAATTGACCGGCTCAAATTCGGATTGAATTTTGCGAGAATGGGCTCGCGATTGGTAGTCGATATCAACTTCATCGTGGACCGGATCAAAGTCATCCTCGAGAAGCTCGGCTGCGGGATTGCCGGAATCGAGATCTTCGCTGCTTGATTCATAGGGTGACGAAGAACGAGGCCATTGACCATGAGGGTTAGCCGCAGCTCCGACGGGCGATGGTTTTCTCGCAGAGTTGGTTTGTTTGGAAGAGCTTTGCGTTAGCGACTGAAAAGCTTTCAACGCTTGTTCTCGCTCACGTGGGTCGACTTGTCCCAGTCGAGCAATCTCTTGACGAACTAAGCGAGCTTGATCCGATGGAATCTGTCCGAGCAATCGGATTTTTGTTTGAGCATCGACACAAGTTAATACAATTGCGACTTGCCGAATCCGTTGCTGTGAATTCGATTTGGTCATGTTCACAAGTACGATCGTCTGAAAGGGAGTAACAACAATTCATCCTTCTGTCTTCTGTTTGAGATCGCGATCAAAATCGCGACACCAACAAATTCTTTGTTGTTCTTAGACTTTTTTGCGACTTCGATTCAAGTGCAAGTTCCGAAAGTAACCGTAACTCGTTACTCCTTATTGAACAGGAGTGTCAACCGAAACTCTCGATGTCTTCGTTAGATCAAACTCGGTAAGTTTTGCTTGATCGGGTGTGGGACGCTGAGTCAGTTGCATAAGCCGCTCGGCCTTCATCTCTGCAGTTGCCTCACCAGGCCTCTCGAAGGCAGGTGGACTACCCCAAAGGAATCGTTGATTCGTGTGTGTCGTCAGTTCCAAAATCCATTTCGAGGCCGTTTGCGAGCCATCTGGACTTGCCGATGGATAGACATAAACACGCTCAAGACCGAGCTGCTTGCGATAATCCTTCAGAATTCGACACAGCAACAGTGCGGCTTTGATTCGCACGTCGCCGTATTCTGCACCGACTTTGCCCGTTGCGGACGCATTCTTGGCGTAAATCAAAAAGTATTGCAAGACTTCATCCGATTGAAAGTCTCTCCAAGGCAACAAGACTCCATCAGCGTCTACTGGGACGAAGGATGCCGATCTGTTTTCAGCAACGTTGCCCGAGCTTCCGGGCTTTCCGTCGTCGAGATCGCCATCCGGGGAACCACCAGTTCGAATCTTCAGTTGAGGTGCTCCGTTGGTGC
>JANODQ010000486.1:0-9919 GCA_031412775.1 Pirellulaceae bacterium
CGTTCTTCTTAATAATCTTGGTCAGTACACCCGAAATCGGAGCAGGAATCTGAACGGATGCCTTCTCGGTTTCCAAGTCGACGAGATCAGTTCCCGCTTGGACAAAATCGCCTTCGTTCTTAAGCCATCGGCTGATTTGAACTTCAGAGATACTTTCGCCGACTGACGGGACAGTGACTTCAATCATGAATGACTCAGAAAACAGTGTAGAGATGCGGACCGAAACTATTCCCAGAAAGGATATCCAATTCTGACCAAAGTGTCATCCGCATAGTCGCTTTTTGGAGTGCTTCGACTTGTCGGAGCTTTGAGACTTGTCTGTCGTTATTTGATCTCGGGAACCAATGTGAAGAGAAAGTCTTCCCATCAAGCCACCTCGCTCGCCTTAAAGCTGGGCCAAACCCCAGCACTCCAAAACCTTGGCGTGCTCCGACTTGTCGGAGCTTCAGGACGAGGGACGTTTCGGGCTGGGCGATATAGTCATCCCGATAGTCATCCTGAAGAAAGCTCGGCGAGGGAGTCTTTGCGAATAAGTCTGTCGGTGGCGGGAGCGGTGCTCGTACCTGAGAATCGCTCTAAGAAAAGCTGCGACGAGGCGAAGCACTCTAAAGACTAAACCGCAACAACGCCCGCGATGTGTGGATGGGGATCGTAGTCGACAAGCTGAAAATCGTCGTACTGAAAATCTAAGACACTTTCATGTTGCTGCGAAATTACCAATCTGGGTAGCGAACGTGGCTCGCGAGTCAGTTGCAGTCGAGCTTGCTCCAGATGGTTTTTGTACAAATGAACATCGCCAAGCGTATGAACGAATTCGCCCGGCTCAAGGCCGGTCGACGCAGCCATCATGGTCGTGAGTAATGCATACGAAGCGATATTAAATGGAACTCCCAAAAAAAGATCGGCACTGCGTTGGTAGAGTTGGCAACTCAATCGCCCGTTGGCTACATAAAACTGGAAGAGCAGATGACAAGGCGGAAGTGCCATTTGAGCGACATCCGCAACGTTCCAAGCACTGACGATCAAGCGACGCGAATCGGGATTGCGACGAATTTCCTGCTCGACGCTCTTGATTTGATCGATCGTTGATCCGTCAGGACAACTCCACGCCCGCCACTGCTTTCCATAAACGGGCCCAAGCTCGCCGTTCTCGTCGGCCCACTCATCCCAAATGCGAACTTTATGTTCCTTAAGATATCGAATGTTCGTTTCGCCTCGGAGAAACCACAAAAGCTCGACTAAAATGCTTTTAAAGTGCAATTTCTTGGTCGTAATCATCGGAAATCCATCCGACAGATCAAATCGCATTTGAGCCCCAAAACGACTCAGCGTGCCCGTACCGGTTCGGTCAGTTTTTTCGGTGCCGTTTTCCAGGACTTCTCGCAGCAAATCTTCATATGGGTTGATCATTCCATCAATTTAACGAAATCGACCACGATCGTCGAACCCGTATGCGCTAACGCGACGAACTCCGCTTTCGGTTGACATTGGCTCTGTCGCCACATAAGGTAGTAATCAGTTTTACACCATGATTTTCACGATTCTCGCCTCTAGAAGGTCCCTCCATGCATTTCTCTTTTACGATCGCGTCCATTTTCCGCACTACTGCTGTTGCCATCGCATTCGGTTTTTCTGCTTGCCAAGTCGCCGAGGCTGGTATTTTCGGAATCGGTTACTTCTCCAACGAGGTTTACCTTTTCGATGAGAACACGGGAGCAAAAACAGTGTTCAACACCATGCCCTCTGCCAACCTTACCGGAATCGCAGTGAACCCGAACAACGGTCGCGTCTATGTTAGCAGCCAGGGTGCGGGCGTTTTTACATTTGACGGCGTTAGCCCCAACGCAAGTATTTCTACACTTATCGGAACGGCTGGCTTGTTCCAAACAGGCATCGCGGTGAACCCGCTCAATAACAACGTTTACATCAATTCGTTCAACGGTACGAGCCCTTCTATACGGGTCTTCAATGGCGCGGGAAGCGAACAGACAGCCCTCAGTGGAAGCGGTATGGGTGGTCTGCTTTGGCGTGCTGGCGGGACTAATGGGTCTTTGCTGATTGGAGATGGCTTTCTATCTAGCTTTGGTGCGCCGAACATTACAAGTATCAATCTTGATACGTTTACTCCAGGGCTATTTTCAAACGCCAATCCAGCGCTGCCTATCAATCAATTGGCGGCTGATAGCTCGGGACGCGTTTACGCTGGGACGACCGATGTTGGTGGTGGAGCGGGTGGTAACGTAGTCCTTCGATATGATGCGGCTGGAAATCTTATCGATAATCCATGGGCTACCGTGACTTCAGGTGT
Source organism: Pirellulaceae bacterium (assembly GCA_031412775.1). GTDB lineage: Bacteria > Planctomycetota > Planctomycetia > Pirellulales > Pirellulaceae > JAIYDQ01. The sequence goes on from JANODQ010000486.1 coordinate 2,309, forward strand.
GACGATTCCTCCGCCGACTGGTAATCTCGGAACGCTCAGCCCATTCACTTCACCCGCAGGTGTTGCGGTCAAAAATGGGTTTGTCTTTGTAGGCGTTCAAGGTACCACGCAGCCTACGCTAGGCTACCCGGGCGATGGAGCCGTCCTCAAATATGATCTAAGTGGTAACCTAGTCGCAGGATTCAGCTCGGGGTTAGTATCGATTAATGGACTTGCTGTTCAATCTGTTCCTGAGCCAACGACTCTATCGTTGCTCGCTTTAAGTAGCGGGATTCTGGTTTATCAAAACGTCCGCCGCCGCAAGCCGGCCATTAGTTAACGGCCAGCTGAGAGTTTGGACTTGGCCGGCCATGCGTCTTATTATCAATCATTGACTTAGGAAAAGCATGCTGGCAACGGATCGGAAAGCAAACTTAATTGACAACCGGACATTCAGTTCGAATGCATCTTCGAGTGTTACATCGCTGAATGTATTGAGGACTGCTTTTTCGCTCGTTGAGCTCTTGGTCGTTATTGCGATCATCGGTTTGCTTGCTGCTTTGTTGCTTCCCGCCATTCAGTCGGCGCGCGAGGCAGCGCGTCGTATGAAGTGCGAATCAAATATACGGCAAATTGGAATTGCTACTCACAATCATCATGCTTCGATGAACAAGTTTCCACCCGGTTCAGTTGCTAAGGAGTTTCCCGCTGCACCTTTTCATCCGTGGACATTCTATCGATGGTCGACTCTCGCGATGCTCTCGCCCTATCTCGAAAACACGGCTGCATTTAACGCTCTAGACCTAAGCAAGCCGCTTTACAATACGACTTATGGTGTCACGCTTGAGAATAGGGAAGGAGCGAAGGCGTGGGTCTCGCTGTTCCTGTGCCCCAGTGACCAGCCAATGCGGTTACGCCCTGCCTTTGGCCCGACAAACTACGCCGTATGCACCGGATCTGGCACCGAAGGCGGAACCCCAATCGACTCTGATGGCATATTCTTTGTGAACTCGGAAACATCTTTCTCCAGCATGATCGATGGTTCATCCCATACTGCGATGGTCTCCGAAAGCATCCTCGGTAGTACCGATCTTTCGAATAAAGATGTTCGAAAGGCCTATAAATTCCATTTTTCGACCCCCACAACCGAAGCCGCATGTCGAGCATCGAATGTGTGGAATGTTTCTGACCCGAGAGGCTTTGCATGGGTCAACGGCGAGTTTCGATGTACGCTTTACAACCATTACTACACACCTAATTCGAAGCTCCCGGACTGCGTCAGCCCGAAAATGTTCGGGACCCCCGACTCGATGTTCACTCCATTCGGTTGGCGAGCGGCCCGAAGTTGGCACCTTGGCGGTGTCAATGTGTTGATGGGAGATGGTGCAATGCGGTTCACCAGCGACAGCGTCGATGAAGATATTTGGAGAGCCATCTCAACGCGCGGCGGTGGTGAAGTCGTCAACGCCCTTTGATCGCTGGTTTTTTAGGTCGAAAATTTATGCGAATCGAGTCCGAGTCTATTTCAACCCAAAGCGATACCGCACCTAAGCTAAGTCCAGGTCGGTCGCTGTCGAAGTTTCAGCTTACCTGCTTGCTGCTTTGCTTCTCGATCATTCCGCCGTCCTTTGTCGTGTCGATGGTACTATTTTTCCCGGCCTCGCCCGAGCTCAAGCTTGATGCAAAAGTCCGGTTCGACGTGGCCGTTATTCGGCCGCGAAAAGACCCAGAGAATCCGAGAATTCTTCCTAGTGTGGTGATTCGAAATCCAACGGATGAAGTTTGGAATCGTATTGCAGTAAGCATCAATAAGGATTTTTTCTTTTACCGCCCCGATTCGCTGAAGCCAAATGAAGAATTCACGGTTCCGCTTGAGTTTTTCGTTACCAAAAGTGGCAATGTTGCTTTTCAACCCGGTAGCGAATGGGTCCATCGCGTTACCGTCTACGCCCAGGTACCCTCTGCGGCACGAGCCATCTCAGAAAGTTATTTCAATCAAAATGCAGAGCCAACAGAGGCTCCCAAGAAGCGGCGTTAAAGAGGGCAACTATTCATACCGTTTCGAAGAAAGAGGAGGAATAAAAGGCAAGGATATGCATTTTGTTTATCCTCAAAAGTCCTGAGCTGCATCCCATGAAAGCGATCCAATTCATGAATCGCATGACTTGCTTTCTTGCGGACCACTTTTACGGACGCTGAATTCGAGGGAGTTCTTAACCATCGACTGAACCGGCTGATCAATGTTTTCTAGCGAGCCGATCATGCCCAGCGCCAGGAACTCTTGCTACTTGCCGAGCGGTTGATTCGGAAGGGCTTGTAGGCGGCTGCTCCCGTGGGTGTCTGCCTTGAGGAAATTAGGTTTGGTTTCGGTGTTCGTGTGGATACGCATTCTAGAGCTCACGCGTTGAGAATAGAGAGGTCGCTGCTCGATACGGTGTCGGATTAAATGCCAGACCGAATGAGCACTGCAGAGGAGCTTGCCGCGTGATTACAGGGGAGCGAACCCTGAGGATCCGGATGAGTACAATGCCGCGAATGTTTTCTGGGTCCCCAAGGAAGGTCGTTGGTCTCATCTCCAGGCCAGTGCGAAGCAACCTACGATCGGAAAGATCGTCTACGATGCGATGGTTGCTATCGAACGCGACAACCCAAGGCTGAAGGGGATTCTGCCAAAGGACTACGCCCGTCCTGGACTCGACAAGCAGCGTCTGGGAGAGCTGATCGATGTGATCGCAACGATTGAACTGACGGCCGCCAGCGAAGGCGAGAAGACCCACCGGTCAGTTGATCTCCTGGGACGCATCTACGAGTACTTCCTGACGCGATTCGCCAGCGCCGAAGGCAAGACGGTGGCCAGTTCTACACTCCGTCCTGTGTCGTACGTTGCTTTGTCGAAATGCTGGAACCCTACAAGGGACGAATATATGACGCCTGTTGCGGATCGGGTGGAATGTTCGTACAGTCCGAGAAGTTCGTCGAGTCGCACGGTGGAAAGATCGGTGACATCAGCATCTACGGTCAAGAGAGCAACTCGACCACTCGTCGTCTCGCTGTGATGAACCTTGCTCTGCGCGGTATCGAAGCCGACTTTGGCCCCGAGCACGCCGACAGCTTTCGCCGCGACCTCCATCCCGACCTCCGTGCCGACTATGTTCTCGCGAACCCGCCCTTCAACGACAGCGACTGGTTCCGCAAGGACGACGATGTTCGGGTGGCAGTACGCAGTTTCACCCAAGGGGAACGCTAATTTTGCATGGGTACAGCATTTCATCCACCACCTATCAACAAGCGGCATGGCTGGGTTTGTTCTCGCTAACGGTAGCATGTCTTCCAACCAATCCGGTGAAGGCGACATCCGTAAAGCCATCATCGAAGGAGACCTCGTCGATTGCATGGTCGCACTACCGGGCCAGCTCTTCTACGGCACGCAGATTCCCGTCTGCTTGTGGTTTCTAACCAAGAGTAAGAAGGCCGATACGAAGCGTGGCTTCCGCGATCGTCGCAAGCACACACTCTTCATCGATGCTCGCAAGCTAGGAATGTTGATCGATCGGGTCCATCGCGAGCTAACCGACGTTGATCTGGAAAAGATCACGTCCTTCCACGTAGACAAGGCTTTCGAGTAGCTTCTTGCTGTTCTCTTCGCCTATCAATCCAAGCTGAGTCCATCCCTTGGCAGCGTCCAGCAATCCGCGAGCACCCTTGAGTGCCGCCTTGTTCATCTCTTCGGCACTGCGACCCTGAGTCTCAACCGCTTTGTCGTAATCGGCTGCTGCCTTTTCAAAGGCTACCTTCTGAGTTTGAACCTTTGCTTCCCAAACTTGCTTGTCTTTGACGTGGCTAGCCGGAACGCCAAACGTGTCAGATAGTCCGCTGGCGATGTACTCGGCTTTGAGCCTGTGGTACTTGGACTTGGATTCCGCAGAACCGTACTTGCCCAGATAGTAGGTTCTCCCCGCAATGGTGACGATCCCTTGACCGCTGCGAGAATGTAGCCGGTAGCTTGGTCCGTCCTTTGGCTGGGACTTCGCTTTGGCGGATGCCTTCTTCTTGCGAGTGGCTTCAGTCTTCTGGTACGCGGAGATTAGTTCCTGGTACTTTTGCCGACTCTGATCTGAGTCGTGAACCCCTAGATAGTGATCGACTCCCCGAAGGGTGACGACCGCCTGACCTGATGCCTTATGGCAACGATACGATGGTAGACGCATGGGCGCGCTCCTTTTCCGAAGTGCGGCTCGGAACGTCTACCGGGTTTTTAGACACGTTTTGCGGACGTACCCAAGCCTAACCTTGAAAAACAGCAGTCAAACCCATCTAGGGAATTGACGTATTTCCATGCCATTCTTGACCTTATGTCAAATGAGAGCGGAGGGACTCGAACCCTCGACCCAAGGATTAAAAGTCCTTTGCTCTACCGACTGAGCTACGCTCTCTCATGCGACCTTGTACGTTTTACAAGGACCGCTTTTTTTCTACAAGGTTCACTGAGCTAATTCTTTGGTTTTGCTTTCATCTGAGTTTTCGTGGGCGGCTTAAAGTTAACCGGTGAATGTTGATTCATGAGCGAACGCAAAGGATTTTGCAAATTTATGGTGGTGCAACTTGCGCCTGGGGCATTTTCGAAGGCGAAACAAGGTTTAATTCACTCGCTTGGTGCGATTGCCATTGCTTTGGGCAAGAATCATCCAGTACGACCCACTCTTAGGTTTTGGACTGTTTTTCGTCGATTTAATCGCTGCATGGAGGCTGCGAGTAAGTATGGCTGGACAGAATTTTAGCAATGCTTCGCTGCCTTCGATCGATGATCTGCAGTCGTGGGCAAACGATCAGGAGCTGGCACGCTCTCAGTTAAAAGCGATCTTTGCTGCACTGGAATCCGAGCAGGAAGAACCCATGAACTGGGCTACGGAAGCTTTGGAAAACATGGGGCCGCCGCCCAAGAAGGATATCGCTTGGCTGGGAACTGTCGCTTCTAGCCAAGCTGCGGACGCTGCTTATTGGGCTGTCACATTGCTGGGGCGGTCCGACGATCCTATCGATTCAGTCCAAGATTCAATTGCCAATGCCGTCTTGGATTCGCAATCAACTCCTGCAATTCGACGACGGGCGATCTCGGCACTAGCCAAGGTACGCACAAGAAGCAAAGCCACAGAATCGGCAATCCAGTCCGCATTGAAATCAGACGATTCCCAGTTGGTAGGTGCGGCTCGAGAAATTCTGCAATCCGTATAAAAACACACGCGAGCATAGAGGCTCATTAGATATGAAGCGAACCAGAGCAAGGAGGCTCGGGAGCATGCGAAACACTGCATCTCTACCGGCGATAGTCGCCGTTGTGACCTCGCTCGCAGCCTACGCCGGTTGTGAGCCTGAAAATGGCCTTCAGAGCCGAATCGATTCGGCTGGTTACAACCAGCCCGCAATCAATCAGTCGCTGCCTTACCCAACTGGCTACAACCAGCCAGGACAACAGCCTAATTACCAGCCAGGTTACACGTCGGAATACGCGTCGGGATACACGTCGGGATACGCTCAGCAACAAGTCGGGGCATCACAAAGGTACGGGCAGCCTGCTTTTGGTCAGCAAGCTTTTGGGCAGCAAGCACCGGGACAACCACAGCAGTACCCCCAGCAAACACTTGGTCAACAGCCTTTCGGTCAGCAGTATGGACCGCCGGCACTAGGTCAATCGATCCCACCGAATGGAGTTGCATCAAACCCTTCAGCACCGCAAGGGCGATTCACTTCGTCGACTCAGCCATCTTCGCAGGCACCGTCGCAGGCACTGTCGCAGGCACCGTCGCAATTATCGGTACAACCATCGGTTACCAACGCGACAAACGAACTCATGCCACAGCGTCGAGCGGAAACGATTCTGGTTGGTAGCTTTAACATCCAGACCTTTGGGCAGTCGAAAATGGGTGATCAATGGGTGATGGGAAGGTTAGCCGAAGTCATTCGGATGTTCGATGTCGTCGGCATTCAAGAAATTCGTTCTACCGATCAAACAATCCTGGACGTGTTGATGACCTATGTCAACTCATCGGGCGGACGTTATCAATATGTCATGGGCCCCCGCTTAGGACGAACCGTAAGCAAGGAGCAATATGCGTACATATATGACTCAAATCGCATTTCCACCGGCCCCAACGCGACTTATACGCTCAACGACGACATTGATGCACTTCACCGTGAACCGTTGGTCGGGCGGTTCGTGGTTCGTTCGAATCTTACGAATCGACCTTGGACTTTCTCCTTAGTGAATTTGCACACCGATCCAGACGTTGCCGTTCAAGAAGTTACCTCCATGGGTGGAATCATGCGAGAAATTCGGAACTGGGAATTCGCTTCAGCGCAAGAGGATGACTGCATCCTATTAGGTGACTTCAACGCTGCTCCACCCAAAATGGGAGCCCTCCAAACCGTCGGCGGTGTTTATCCATTAATTTCCAACCAGCCCACGAACGTTCGCGAGACAGAGATCTACGACAACATCTTGATCGAACCCAATTTGACGAGCGAATATACGCGTCGAGCCGGCGTATTGAGTCTCGCAAAGCTCTTCAAGCTTTCGATGAAAGATGCCTTAAAGCTATCGGATCACAACCCAGTGTGGGCGGAGTTCTCTGTCGAGGAAAACGGACCGCAGAACTACAATCCCAATCCCAATCAACAATCGGCAGCTCGTCCCGGATTCAGCCAACGCTGAGAAAAGATTGCAGGGGATTGTTTTAGATCGAGTCCTATCACCTTCTGCTTATCCGCCAGGATAGCGAGACATTACCAACGGCCAACCAATATCTCAAGCCGCATTATTTTAGACTTTGTTTCTAAGCGATTAGCTTGTCGTTTTTCGCTCCGCGAAAGATTGGTGTAGCGCAGCTTTCGCTAAGAAGCCGCGAATTTATTGGCAGGGCGGCGGCAAGGAAAGATTTCTTTTGCTCCGCAAAAGCTCCGCTATCGGGCGTTTCTTTCGCGGAGCAAAAGGCGACTATACTAACGCTCTCACACTCCATCGGTCGCAAGGCTTGCACAAGCTTGTTTTACTGTTTGGCTCGCCGGAGCTTAGTTTCTGCGGCGACTGCTTCCGTTGTTGCGATTGCCGCCGCGTCCGCGATTGTCATTGCTACTTGGACGTTTGTGGTTCTCCATGTTCCGATCGATGATGCTCGCGATCGCATCGGCCCAAGCAGTGACTTTGAATCCTCGGTCTAGGCTGTCTACGTCATCATTTGAGTCATCTTCGTCCGCATGACGTCCATAGACTTGCCGACCGTTAGACGTGGTCCGATTTGAATCATCGCTTGAATCATCGCTTGATGTTTGTTCTTCGACAGGTCTTCGGCCTACACCACCGCGACGACGTCGTCTTCGCTTGCGTGGCTCGTCCGATGCAGGTGCTTCTGTATCTTCGGAGCTTACGAATTCGCTCTCGTCATCAACATCCACTTCGACGAAAACTTCTTCAGCAGAATCCAGATCGTCCCAGCCGCGTTTGGCTGCCGGTCGAGCAGGAGTTCTGGGGACGTTTGATTCAGAACGATCGACGCGTGGCGCACGTTCTCTCGATTCTCCTTTTGAGGCGTCGCTGCTCTCGTTGCGCTCGGCGATTTCGTGGGCGATGCGGGTGAG
>JANODQ010000487.1:0-17302 GCA_031412775.1 Pirellulaceae bacterium
GTCGGCTCGTCCAGCACATATAACACGCCACAAAGCCCACTACCGAGCTGAGCGGCCAGTCGAATTCGTTGTGATTCTCCGCCACTGAGCGAGTTTGCAGCACGACCAAGCGACAGATAATCGAGTCCTACTTCGACGAGGAAGGATAACCGCTGCTGGACTTCACGGATCAGCTCGCCCGCGATCTTACGCTCACGTTCATCGAGTTTGCAGTCGTTAACGAAGCTGAGAAGATTTATCAGTGGCATCGCGACAAAATCCGCAATCGTTTGATCGCGAAACTTTGCATGTGCAGCTTCTGGACGAACGCGAGAACCGTTACAAGTTCGACATTCGACTTGTGCTGTGTAGGATTCCAATCTCATGCGCAAGGTCGGGCTCGACCTCGCTGCGATATCCATCGCTGGGTAGATACCGCGAAATCGAAAAGAGAAACCATCGACTTGGTAGGACTGGTCTTGAGTACCAAAGAGCAGAACGTTTTTCTCTTTCAACGACATCGATCCGATCGGAACATCAGGTCGAATACCTGTCGTATCGCAAATCGCCTTGAGCATTCGTTTGCTTGTCTCTGCGGCAACTCCTTTGGTAAGCTCCGGCCAAAGCAACATGCCACCCTCGTCTAAGGATCGCGAAGCATCGAAGAACGCTGCTGGATTGGTTCCCAGTCGGACTCCAAGCCCATCGCAATCCTCGCACCAACCTAGTTGCGTGTTGAATGAAAAACTGTGTGGTGACAGTTGGCTATAAGACAATCCACATGAGCTACAGGATAACGAAAGAGAGTGCGTGTGAATCTCCCACTGCGGCTCGGGACGTGTATCGCTAAAGATCGCAATTCGGACTGTCCCCTTACCCAAATCAAGTCCCGATTCAATGCTTTCGGCAATACGAGAACGGTCCTTAGATTGAATCTCCAAACGGTCAACAACGATTTCGATGTCGTGATTCCCCTTATCAGCCAGCGGCGGTCGGTCGGCGATGGGAATGGTGACTCCGTCGATTCGAACTCGTACAAATCCTTGTCCTTGCAAGTAATCTAAATAGATATCATCGACCATTCTTCCCGCGGTGGTTCCCGAATTTTGAAGCGGCGCGAGAACTGCAATACGCGTCTTGGCTGGTAGCGACATTACGTGATTGACGATCTGATCGATGGTTTGCGTACCGACGACCGATTTACACACGGGGCAATGCATAGTTGCAAGTCTCGCCATCAAGACTCGTAGATAGTCATAAATCTCCGTGACCGTACCAACTGTGGAACGAGGCGTATGACCAAGAGCTCGCTGCTCTAAAGCAACTGCCGGTGACAGTCCGGATATTTTTCTGACAATCGGCTTGGGCATTTGCCCCACAAACTGCCGAGCGTATGAACTCAGGCTTTCAACAAAGCGTCGTTGACCTTCGGCGTAGATCGTATCGAACGCCATCGACGTCTTTCCACTGCCACTTTGCCCGCAGAAAACAGTCATCTTCCCTTGCTCGAGCGACAAATTCACATCTTGCAAGTTGTGGAGCCCAGCACCTTCGACCACCAGCGGCAGCGACTCTTGCACAGACAACTTTGCAAGCATGTTCGCCTGCTGTTCTGCGTTCAACTTCTCATTGAGCTTTTCAGACGCCTTCAGCTTCTTGGCTTTCGCGGACTGGGTCGATTTTGACTGGTTCAATTTCAGTTGGGAAGCCAAAGCAATCTGCTTACTCTTTTGATCTGTAAAGTACTTGGCAAGCGACCTTCCCGTGTGCGATTGAGTGCAACTTGCGATCTCTTCAGGAGTACCTTCGGCCAGGATCTCACCACCACCGCCGCCCCCTTCAGGTCCCAGATCGATGATCCAATCGGCGGCTTGAATCAAGTCCAAGTTATGCTCGACGACGATCACCGTATTGCCGCGATCGACCAAACTCTGAAGCACTTTGAGCAACATTGCAATGTCATGAAAATGCAAACCCGTAGTCGGTTCGTCAAGAACATAAAGCGTCTTTCCGGTAGATCGCCGTGACAATTCTTTCGCCAACTTGATCCGTTGAGCTTCACCGCCAGAGAGTGTTGGCGAACTTTGCCCGAGCTTGAGATAGTCAAGTCCTACTTCGTGAAGCGTTTGAAGCTTCTCGGCAATTTTGGGGATGCTTTCGAAGTGGAGCAATGCTTCTTGAATGTCCATTTCCAAACAGTCGGCAATCGATTTGCCTTTGAACAAGACTTGGAGAGTCTCGTGGTCATAACGCCTACCATTACACACCGGACAGGTGACCCAAAGATCAGCCAGCATCTCCATGTCGAGTCGCGTTGCTCCGTTACCTTCGCATGCCCCGCATCGACCACCTTCTGTGTTGAAACTAAATCTGCCGGGGAGGTAACCACGCTTCTTAGATTCCGTCAACTTGGAGTAAAGATCACGAATCTCATCGAAGACTTTCACGTAGGTCGCAGGGTTACTTCGTGGAGTTCTTCCGATGGGACTTTGATCAATATCAATGATCTTGTCCAAGTGCTCGATACCAGAGCATTCTTGATGCGCTCCGGGCGTATCTTCGGCTCCATTGAGATCGCGACGTAGTAGAGGTGTTACGATATCGGTTACAAGCGAACTTTTGCCGCTACCGCTAACTCCCGTGACGCAGATAAAACAACCAAGTGGAAAATCGACCGAAACATTTTTCAGGTTGTGATGAGTTGCTCCGGTTACTCGAATCGTTTTACGATTTCCAACACGTCTTGCAGTAGGTTGAGGAACTACCAATCGACCGCTGATGTAGCCGCCAGTAATGCTTTCCTCGTTCGCTGCGATCGTTGCCGCGTCGCCTTGAGCGATCAGCCTTCCTCCGCGAACGCCCGGGCCAGGGCCAAAGTCAACGATTGTGTCTGCCGCATGCATCGTGTCCTCGTCGTGCTCCACAACCAAGACGGTATTACCAAGATCGCGAAGTCGCTTCAGTGCATTGAGCAATCGATCGTTATCGCGAGGATGCAGCCCGATCGAAGGTTCGTCAAGAACGTATGTCACTCCAACGAGCCCGCTGCCAATTTGCGAAGCCAAACGAATACGCTGCGATTCGCCTCCCGAAAGGGATGGTGCTGGACGATCGAGCGAGAGATAACCTAGTCCTACCTCCAGAAGAAATTCCAGCCGCGTGCAAATTTCCTTCAATGCTTCAGTAGCAATCTGACGTTGTATTTCAGTCAATGAAATGTTGGAAAAGAAATCTAGTGCTTCAGCCAATTGCAGTCGGCCAACATCCGGAAGCGACAGGAAGCGGTTGGGCTCAATCGTGGTGATATCAAAGCTGGCTTTGTCGAGCGACTTCGTGCGGGTCTTACGCTGGCCTGATGATAAAGTCGTTTTTCCTGAGCCTTGGACGTTGGCTTCGGGTACTGTATGGCAAACTGTGGCAACGTCGATACCCGTGGCTAGCGCCATCGGCTCAGTATTTATCAGCCTAGACTTTCGCTGGGTTGCTTGCTTTGATATTGGGGTTGCGACCGCCGCTTGAATCCGTACAAATCTTGCTTGACGATTCAACCGTTGACCAGAACAACCCGTGCAGGGCAACTGATGCATGTACTTTTCATATTGCTTACGCATTAGTGGGTTTTTGAAACCGTTCCATGCAGATCGTAACTGAGCAACCACCCCAGAGAATGACAAGTTAACTCGACGAGGATTTTTTCCGCCACGCAGCGTTACCGCGATGGTCTGCTCTCCGGTCCCGTAAAGGAAAAGCTGCTGGGCTTCGACGGGAAGATTTTTCCAAGGCGTTTTCAGGAACGACTTCTCTTTCATTTCCAACACCGATTCGATCGCCGTAGCGACTCCTTCGAATTGCTGACGTGTCCAACGCGAAAGACGCGTCCATTTGCCAAACAGTGCGATCGCTCCACCACGAATTGATTTGGTTGGCTCAGCAATCAACAGTGAGATATCAAACGTGTAAATTTCACCCAGACCATTGCACTCCTTACACATGCCTTGCGGTGAGTTGAACGATAATAATTGCGGACTTGGGGCTTGATAAGAAATCCCGCATGAAGGGCAAGCATAGTGAGCGGAGAAAACTATTTCTTGAACGCCTTCTTGAACCCGTTCACGATTCAAAGATTGTGCAGCAGTAGCTTGTTCGGTCGTATCTGGTGTCGACCTTTCAATCGACACGGACGTTTTCTTTTTTGACGAGCGAGTCTTTGTGGACTTCGTTTCGGGGCTCGATTCGTCTGAAAGTTTTTGTTGTGCGTGTTGAGATGAAGTGTTCGAACCGTTCATCGTAGCAACAAGCAAGGTTCCTTCACCCAAGCGAATGGCGGTATCTACCGCCTCAGCAATTCGCGAGCGACCGCTCGTAGCGAGGTCCAGACGATCGACAACGACTTCAATCGTATGCTTGAGCTGCTTGGTCAGTTGAGGCGGGTCCGACAGGAGCACGACCTGACCATCGACACGTGCACGATTGAAACCTTGTTTGCGAAGATCTTCGAAGAGGTCCTTATACTCCCCCTTTTGATTCCTCACGATCGGTGCCATTAACAAATACATTGGTCCTCGTGGAAGGAGCAAAATTCGTTCGACAATTTGATCGCGTGTTTGGGCTGTAATAGGACAATCGCAAGTTGGACAAAAGCCCGTACCCACTCGAGCGAAAAGAACTCGCAGAAAGTCATTGATCTCCGTCATCGTACCGACGGTGCTGCGAGGGTTATGACCGGTCGATTTTTGCGAGATAGAAATCGACGGGCTCAGTCCCGAAAGGAAATCAACGTCCGGCTTGGGAAGTTGACCTATGAATTGTCGAGCGTAAGTCGAGAGACTTTCTAGGTACCTCCGCTGACCTTCCGCAAAAATCGTATCGAAGGCCAGCGAGCTTTTCCCACTTCCTGAAACGCCGCTGAAACAAATTAAATGATTCCTAGGGAGCTCGACCGATACATTTTGGAGATTATGTTCGCGAGCCCCACGAACCACGATTGGCATTTTTACAAGTTGCATAAAAGCATTGTATCGTTTGAATCAAGATGTGATGAGCACTGCAAATTCTGAGGCTTTCCACGGCTTTTCCAGACGTTGCTTCAGATTAGACAATGTTGCAAACTTGACGGTGCTTTAGACTACTGGCCAACTAACACGGCCTTGATTAGGCTTGCCGCCGGAGGGTTCACCCTGGAAAATCAAGAATTTCGGTCGAAATCGGCCTTTATTTAGGAGATATCGAGAGCAATGCTTACTGCAATCATAGCGATTTTCGTAATTGGCTACATTGTGATCGCTCTCGAGCACACTCTTCATATTAACAAGGCCGCAACAGCGCTGTTTATCGGAGTTTTGTGCTGGACGCTTTACGCAATCGATTTTGATCGAATGCTCCCGGTGGAAAGTGTTCCCGAGTGGTTTTCAAATAAGCTTTCCGCCGAGCACGAGCATCCAGAATTTCGCCATCGTGAATTTTTGATCGACGGGCAACTTGCCGAGTTCGTTTCGGAGATCGCACAGATTCTTTTCTTCTTGATGGGAGCCATGACTATCGTCGAGCTCGTTGACGCTCACGAAGGTTTTTCAATCATCACGAATTTGATCAAAGCGAGAAAGAAAGTAACCCTTCTATGGATCGTTGCATGGATTACTTTTTTCCTTTCATCCGTACTAGATAACTTAACCACCACCATCGTGATGGTTTCCCTTCTTCGAAAGTTAGTTCATGACTCGCATACAAGAAAATTCTTTGCCGGAATCGTCATTGTCGCAGCGAATGCTGGTGGAGCTTGGTCGGTGATCGGTGACGTGACAACTACCATGCTTTGGGTTAAACATAAGATCGGCACTGTCGAGACCGCAACCGGGCTATTCTTGGCAAGTGTGGCTTGCTTGACTGTGCCGCTGCTATTGATTTCGCGCAAGATGACAGGTGAGCTCGAAGTTGCTTCTGAAAGCGAGCAGGAGGAAGGGGTCGATAAAAGTATTAAACAGTGGCACCGAACGCTATTCTTTGTCTTGGGTTGTGGTGGATTGGTCAGCGTCCCTATCTTTAAAGCTCTCACTCACCTACCACCGTTCATGGGAATCCTCATGGCCCTCGCTGTTCTTTGGTTCGTTTCGGAGTTAGTAAGTCATACGATGGACGAAGAAACGCGAACGTCGACAGGCGTATTGGCCGCTCTACAGAGAATCGACATGTCAAGTATTCTGTTTTTCCTGGGGATACTTTTAGCCGTAGGATCGCTGGCTGCCACAGGTACATTACAATCGCTCGCTGGATGGCTGGATAAGTCTATCGGGAACGAAACGATTATCGCAATCGTCATTGGATTAGTTTCGGCAGTGGTCGATAATGTGCCTTTAGTGGCAGCCGGTATTGAAATGTACACGTTTCCCGAGAACCACTCATTCTGGTTGCTCCTTTCCTTTTGTGCAGGGACCGGCGGCAGTTGTTTAATTATTGGCTCGGCTGCAGGGGTTGCTGCGATGGGCTTAGAGAAGATCGATTTCATGTGGTACCTCAAAACGATCGCACCCTGGGCGTTCTTAGGCTACGTATCGGGTATCGTGGTCTATCTAGTACAGTACGCAGTTGTGTCGAGACTCTTTGCGTAATGATTTTCAGCTCTACCGCTTCTCTTGGATTTTCCCGTGTCGACGGACTGACGAATACGTAATCATCATTGGTAGCCAAATGGTGGTAGCTTTGTAATATCTTACAGGCTATACAACCATCATTGTTATGAGATTTACCGTTGGTTAGGGTCAAAACCTGCGGTTGCTCCGAACCAGCTTGGAGCGATCCGGTAACACATCCTGAGGGCATCCTGTGTTACCATTCGTTGTTGAACATGCAAGTCGTTTACCGGCAGCCTCTGGCTTCCGAGCGGGAAAGCTTTACTGAAAGAGAATTTGTTTATGAGTCGTCCACAAGTCGTAATTATTGGCGGCGGTTTTGCAGGTTTAGCGTGCGCGCGGGGGCTTGCGAGAGCGAAAGCCGATGTGAAGCTATTGGATCGACGCAATTTCCATCTTTTTCAGCCGCTGCTCTACCAAGTCGCAACCGGGGCATTGTCACCAGCCAACATCGCTGCTCCTCTTCGAAGCATTTTTCGACGTCAAAAGAATTGCCAAGTCCTGCTTGCTGAGGTGGCTGATTTCAATACAACCGATCGCAAAGTGGAATTGATGGATGGTAGTTCTGTTTCCTACGATTATCTTGTGATCGCACCGGGATCGACGCACCACTATTTTGGTCAAGATGAAAAGTGGGAGCCGTTAGCACCTGGACTCAAAACGATCGAAGACGCAACCGAGATTCGTCGTAAGATTTTATCCGCCTTTGAGGCTGCCGAACTCCTTCATCCATCCCCTGCAAGAACCGCTCTGCTGACTTTTATTATTATTGGAGGAGGCCCGACCGGAGTGGAAATGGCGGGTGCGATATGCGAGCTTTCCAAACACACTTTGAAGAATGACTTTCGTGAAATCGATCCGCGACAGGCTCGAGTTATCCTTATCGAGAACAGTCCTGGAATCTTGAATAACTTTCACGAGTCGCTTAGCGAGATTGCTAAGAAATCACTCATCAATATGGGTGCCGAAGTCTGGAACGATACGCGACTAACTGAGATTCACCATGATCACGTCATCGTGAATCAGGAGAGTAAAACAATGCGGATCGATAGCCATACGGTTGTTTGGGCGGCAGGCGTCAAAGCATCGCCGCTCGGCAAGAAGATCGTAGAGCGACTCGGAGCGGCAGCGGCCTTGGATCGCGCGGGTCGTGTTATGGTAGACAAGGCTTGTGCGATTCCAGATCACAAAGAAATCTTCGTCCTCGGAGACGCCGCCAGCTTTACCACAGAAGATGGAAAACTACTTCCAGGAGTCGCGCCGGTCGCGATGCAACAAGGGCGTTATGTTGGTGAATTGATAGCAGGCATCATAAAGGGCGAAGCCATCTCCAAATCATTTAAGTATCTCGATAAAGGAAACATGGCAACTATTGGAAGGTCGCATGCGGTTGTCGAGAGCGGCAAGATTCGACTCAGCGGCGGCATTGCTTGGCTGGCATGGCTATTTATCCACGTCCTTTATCTTGCTCGCTTTGAAAATCGAGTACTGGTGATGATGCAGTGGTTCTGGAACTACCTCACTCGCAATCGAGCCGCTCGATTGATCACGAACGTCGAAAGCCAAGTGAAATAGTTCTTCAAATCAATTAAAGATCACGAATCCGTCGTTTATGAGAGACGGCTTATTTTCCATCCGCACTTAATGTAATTCCAGGCCAATCATCGGTTCGGAATGGAGTCAGTGGTAGTCCACTATTTGCGTACATATTGCAACGAGGATTGTTGGACCAAGCATAACGGACGGCGACTGGGTTCGGAACTTCTGCAGCGGAGACATGAATCGAGTTGTCTGGTTGAATGACGGCAGTCGCCCAAACAAATTTCTTGTCTTCTCCAGCGATTTGAAAGCCTTGAGGCTCTTTCACATCGAACGGTCGCCATCCATCTGGAAGATGAGCGAACTTCAACGCAATCTTGTTACCAACGACTTGCATTGATTCATACTGCGGGCTTCGAAACGGAACATTGATTCCGTATTCATTGGCGAGCGCCCAACGAGCGAGACGTTTTGCGACATCAAGCTTGTTTTTCGGGTGAATGTCTTTGCCTTCTCCAATGTCGATCGTGACCGCTTGGCCAGTTCGAGGCACTGAATCCATCGTCATGGTTTGGGCTTCACGAAGCTCTGCCCAATTGCTGTCCATCGGTTGATCACTCTCAGCAAGATAGTCTGCGAGCTGGACATAATAGAACGGGAAATCACCTTGCCCCCAAGCTTCTCGCCACTTGGTGATCATGAGAGGAAACAACTTCCGATACTTGTAAGCTCGCGCGGCATTGGATTCGCCTTGATACCAGATAGCTCCCTTGATGCCGTATCCCAAGTGCGACTTCAAGACACCGTTGTAGATGTTTCCGGGTCTTTGATTTCCGCCAAGCTGCTTTCGAATGTCCACAATCTTTTTCTTGGATGCGTCATCTTTTTTATCGATAACGGTCGCCAGTTGTGCTTCACTTTTTACGACTGCTGCGTCCCACTCGACCATCAGTTTCTTGAATTCAGGGTCGGCTGCGAGATCCTTACCATCGACCCACGCTTCGGCTGCGGAGCCACCCCAAGAGTTGTTGATCAATCCAATTGGTATGCCGATCGTTTCATATAATTGTCTTCCGAAGTAGTAGCCGACTGCAGAAAAGTCGCCAACTGTTTCAGGAGTACAAACTTTCCAAGGTACATCGTGAGTCCAAAGCGTTTCTTGAGTTCCCACATTTGGAAAGTTAATCATCCGAATCTTTGGATAGTTTGCGGTGAGACTTTCAATGTCCGCGTCGTTGCTTTGCTTGACCGACCATCGCATGTTCGATTGTCCCGAGCAAACCCACACCTCGCCGACAAGAATGTCCTTGAGCGTGATTTCTTGGGTGCTTCCTTTGATCGAAAGCGTGTGAGGTCCACCAGCTTCCATATTCGGCAGCATTAGCATCCACGCCCCGTCGGCTCCGGCTTGCGTCGAAACGCTTTGTCCGCCGATAGTCGCGGTCACTTTTTCGCCGTCTTCTCCACGTCCCCAAACTCGATTTTCTTGACCGCGTTGAAGGACCATGTGGTCTGAGAAAATATTCGGGACTCGAAGGTCCGCTAACACGGGGCTGCCAAGGCTCAGGGAAGCCACAACCATCACGCAAGCACTCATCTTGGCGAGCGTGCTCGCCGCAAAACCGGCCCAACTGATTTGGTTCGACAAGATTCCCGAAGTGTCGGTTTTCAACGTTTTCGGAATGACAGGAGCGATAGAACGCACACAAAAACTGATTTTCTCGGTAAAGTACATGGATGTTAGCTTCCTAAAAGGAGAGAGTTAGCAGGGGCGGGAACCGGCTAGGATTTGAAAAAACCATTAACCAGTCACGAAGGGAGTTCGACTTCCCACTATAATGATTCTGGGGCTTTCCGATGGCAACTAGGGAGTACGAAATTTGAAAATTCAACGAACAAAAATAATAATCTCGGTGCTCGCGTGTACGCTGACCATGGTGGGTTGCAACGAGCAATCAGAAATAACCACTGAATCCACGTCAACGAGCATTAGCGACTCAAAACTCTACAGCACAAAAACAGTTTCCTCTCCCGTTTCAATGAATGCAGGATCAGTGATGGACACTCAAGGCAACCCCCAAGCAACGTCAAACCAAATTCAATACAACCCCCTGAACGAAGTTGAATCCTATGTGATCCTCCGCAAAGGAACCGAGCGGGCTGGCGTCGGCGAATACACTGATAATAAAAAATCTGGCATCTATACCTGTCGCAGATGCAACGCTCCGCTTTACAAATCTGATTCCAAGTTCGATAGCCATTGCGGTTGGCCAAGTTTTGATGACGAAATCCCAGGAGCCGTGACACGCCATGCTGATGCCGACGGATATCGAACTGAGATTGTCTGCGAAAATTGCGGTGGTCACCTAGGGCACGTTTTCTTTAATGAGGGATTCACTCAAAAGAATACACGGCATTGCGTGAACTCCATCTCGATGAAGTTCTATGAAGAAGGCGCAGAACTCCCTCCAGTGATTAAGTGATTCTGAAGTGTCGAAAGATTTCTCCGAGGCAGAAAATATAACTGAGAAGCAAGCAGAAGAAAAAATTGCCGCGCTGCGTCAACGCATTCGGCGACTAGATCACGACTATTATGTTCTCGCCACCCCTTCGGCGAGTGATCTCGATTATGATCGAGTGCTGCGCGATTTAATCGATCTAGAGACGCAGTATCCGCACCTTGTCACGGTCGACAGCCCCACCCAGCGAATCGGCGACGCACCTCTTACCGAGCTCCAGCAGGTGACTCATCGCGTGCCGATGATGTCGATCGATAACACGTATAGCGAAGGCGAGCTACGCGACTGGGCGAATCGAACTCAAAAGCTCCTCGAATTAGAACCCGTCCAGTGGGTCGTGGAACTTAAGATCGATGGTGTGGCGGCATCTATCATTTACGAAGATGGGATACTGATTCAAGCAGTCACCCGTGGCAACGGCACGGTCGGTGATGACATCACTCATAATGTCCGAACCATCCGAGGATTACCTCAAAGATTACTGGTTGATCATCCGCCGCGTTTACTTGAGTTGCGTGGCGAGATCTTCATGACCAATCAAGATCTTGTTTTGCTGAATCAATCGCAAGTCGAAGTGAATAAGCCGATTTTCAAAAACACTCGCAATGTGACAGCCGGAACTGTTCGGTTACTAGACTCGCGACTTTGCGCTCAACGAAACCTGAAATTTTTCTGTCATGGGATTGGAGCTTTCGAAGGCTTCGACGCAACATCGCATACCGATTTTCTTGAATCCATACGATCTTTTGGTGTTCCGGTAACTCCCAAAGTGAAGGGATTCTCGCGGTTCGAAGACGCGGTCGAATACGCCAATCAACAGGTCGAAGAATTTCATGATTTGGACTTCGAAGTCGATGGAATGGTGGTCAAAGTCGATTCGTATGCGCAGCGCGAGCAGCTCGGCGCGACATCGAAATCGCCTCGCTGGGTGATCGCTTATAAAATCGAAAAGTACGAAGCGGAAACGAAGCTTTTACGGATCGTTACTCAAGTTGGAAAAACAGGAACGATAACGCCTGTTGCGGAACTGGAACCGGTGCAACTGGCAGGCACAACCGTCAGCAGATGCTCGCTGCACAATTACGAAGAAATCCAACGCAAAGACATTCGTGTCGGTGATTGGTTGATCGTAGAGAAGGCGGGGAAAATCATTCCGCACATTGTTCGTGTTGAGAAGCATCGTCGCGAATCCGAGTTACCGGAGTTCAAGTTTCCGGAGAGATGTCCATCATGCGAGACTCCGCTCGTGCGTGATGATGGCGGAGTCTACATTCGATGCCCCTCTCGATCATGCCCCGAGCAATGGAAGCAGAGATTAAAGTACTTCGCTAGTCGCGACTGCATGTACATAGATGGACTTGGTGAGAAAATCATTGAGCAGTTGGTTGACGCGGGGCTGGTTACCAATTTTCTCGATCTGTACTCGCTCACCGCGGATCAACTATCCGAGCTTGACCGCATGGGGAAGACTTCGGCGCAGAAACTTGTTATGGCCATCGCTGCAAGTCGCAGCGCTGGGCTTGCACGGGTTCTTAACGCAGTATCGATCCGACATGTCGGTCAGCGTACGGCGATCGCAATTGCGAAACGATATCGAAATCTTGCAAAACTGATGAATGCTTCCCAAGACGAGCTAGCCGATACAGAAGACGTTGGCGGGGTGATCGCTGAAAGCATCTTTTCGTTCCTTCGAAGTGACGAGGGAGTTAATTTATTCCAACATTTGAGTGCCGCTGGCGTATTGCTGGAGCTGGCTGCCGAGGATGCCGCTTCGGAGCTGAGCAACCGATTGGAAGGATTGACGTTCGTGGTAACAGGCACGCTGAGTCAATCTCGTGATATTATTCACCAACAAATTGAATCTCATGGTGGTAAAACATCTTCGAGCGTTTCAAAAAAGACGAATTATGTCGTAGCAGGCGACGATGCAGGTAGTAAACTACAGAAAGCACAGCAGCTCGGGGTCCCTGTACTAACCGAACTACAGCTATCCGCCATGATCAGTGACGAATCCAATCCGAAAGAAGGCTCTCATGACTCGTAGTTCGGCCAACATGAATCAACAGGACGATTCATCGCGATATCGGGTTAGTTTTTCTCGTCAGCTCTTTCGACTCGCGTTTTTCTCATTGCTTACACCAGTGCTCGCGGTATCTGCGGGGTTCTACTTGGATGGTAGGTCCGTTGCAGAGAAGGTTGCGACGTCGTTGTTCATGCCACTGAGTATCGTCTTTTTTTTGCTCATTGGATTTGGGCTCTTTGCGATTCGTAACGCTCGCTGGTCGCTTGGGCTCGGGTTACTGTTGCTCGGTTGCTTTGTGTGGGCTATTACTAGTCCACTGCTGGCGTCGCGGATTATCGATCAAATTGAATCCCAAGTCGAATCTCAAGTGCCTACGGCGGATAACCCGCTGGATTATGCGGTAGTGCTCGGCGGTGGTACGGGGCTGACTCCTGATCTGCGACCTCAATTAAATGGCGCAGGAGATCGTATAAGCTTGGCCATACGACTATATCACGCGGGCGCGGTCCGAAACATTATCGTGACGGGAACAGCACTCCCTGGAACCGTGCTACCCCAAAGCGAAGGAGATCCGATGATGAGCCCGACGATTCAAGCTAAGGAGCTTTTGGTCGGGTCAAACGTGAATGAATCGGCAATCTTTATGATTACAGGAATCAACACCAGCGAAGAAATGAAATCACTGAAAGCCAAGCCCGAATTCTGGGAAGGCAAACGGTGCTGCTTGATCACGAGCGCTTTTCACATGCCACGTGCGATTCGACTGGCAAAAGCGCAAGGGCTTAATTTAATTCCCGTCGCGGCTGACTACCGAGCCAACCAAAGCAAGTTTACGATGATCGAACTCATGCCTAGCTCGCAAGCAACAGGCAGCATCGAACTCGCCATCAAAGAATACTTAGGCAGCTTGATCGGTCGCTGATCCTCACGAATCACATAGCCCAAGCGCTCGATCGATCCTTCGAAGCGACGATTCCTTGCCGAGTATCTCGAAGTAGTCGAACAAATGCAGACCCGTTGCCTTACCGGTAATAGCGGTTCTCATGCCAGCCGCAATCTGACCGAACTTTAAAGATCGCTTTTCAAGGAACGCCTTCAGGAGTTCTTCCAGAGGACCCGCAGTAAATGGTTCTGCCTTGACTAGCTCCTCTCGAAACTCTTTGATCAAACCGCAAGCCACTGGATCATTCTTCAATCGTTTATCAAAAACGACTTGATCAAAATGGAATAGATCATCCGCTAAGAACAGTTCGTCAAATTGAAGAATGTCTCCAGCAACCTTAATACGATCGCCAGCAGCGGTGACAATCTGGAGAAGTCGTGGTCCTAGTTCGCAGGCCGGTGGCGAGCTGACCCAACCGGCTCGTTGAAGGTACGGGAGCACCATCGCAACCTTTTTCTTGACGTCCAGCGCATTCATCCATCGCGTCTGAACCGAAACTAGCTTTTGAGGATCGAACGAAGCTGGCGATTTGTTAACTCGACCAAGCGTGAACAATCGAATTGCTTCTTCCATGGTGAAGTCTTCTTTCGCGTCATCGAACGACCACCCTAGTAGTAGGAGATAGTTTAGGATTGCTTCTGGCATGAAGCCAATCGACTGATAAAAATCGGTCACCACTGGGTTGAAAGCTTCCTTCGTCGTCTCGATATTCATGCTCTTTGCGATCGTAGCACCATGAGCGTTGAGCGACGCAAAATCCTTTTGTTTGAGATACTGATCGAGCTTCCGCTTACTCAACTTTGACGTTCCACCAGGCTCGGCAACATACGGTAAGTGAGCGTATGCAGGGAGCTTGTAACCTAGGCTTTGAGCAATAAAAATTTGTCTTGGCGTATTGGGAAGATGTTCGACGGCCCGTACAACGTGCGTGATTCCATAATCATGATCATCGACGACACTTGCCAAGTGATACAAGCACGTACCATCAGCACGCTGGACAACGTGATCTGCTTCGCCAATCCATTCGAATGAAAGATCGCCGCGAACCAAGTCGTGAAATTCACATTGGCCTTCGCGTGGCAGCTTAAGCCTTACTACCGAGGCTCGTCCTTGGGCTCGAAAGGCGTCGGCTTGTTCAGGCGTTTCTGCGGCCCAGCGTCGATCGTAAACGAATTGCTTTTTTTCCTTGTCTGCCGCTTCACGAAGTGCTTGAAGCTCTTCAGGCTTGGCAAAATCGTGATATGCATGA
This sequence comes from Pirellulaceae bacterium, assembly GCA_031412775.1. Lineage (GTDB taxonomy): Bacteria > Planctomycetota > Planctomycetia > Pirellulales > Pirellulaceae > JAIYDQ01. The sequence continues at coordinate 14,879 of JANODQ010000487.1, forward strand.
CTGGACGCAAGCAACTGATCGACGGCTGCTTGATAACGATGCGAACGTTGCGATTGAAAGTACGGCGCATGCGGCCCTTCAACCCCTGGACCTTCATCCCAGTCCAATCCAAGCCAACGAAATCCGTCGAGAATAGGTTGTAGAGCGGCCTGCACGTTGCGTTGATTGTCTGTGTCATCAATCCGCAAGATAAACTGCCCGCCAGCCTGCTTTGCTAGAAGATAATTGAACAGAGCCGTCCGAACACCACCGATATGAAGGTAACCAGTAGGACTTGGAGCAAATCGAGTTCGAACAGTCATCAGTGTATAAAGCTTCTCTGGTGTCAAAAGTTTTGAATCCAAGAGTTTACCCTAGCAGACACTTATGCTCCAGGTATTACGTTAAGCTTGCAAAACATATCTGACGAGGTTTTCAGAATCAGATGAGTCCGTAACGAAAGCGGCTTTTGCGTGATGTATCGTACTGATGACGATATAAGTGACGCATGCAGGCACGTTTTAGGTAAATGGGCATTGGCTTTGGAAGAGTAAAAGCAAGCACTCTTCATGAGCGTAAATTGTCGATTTTCACCTGCGTTCTAGTTCCGGCTATACTACCATCGTGATTGGAGTCGCTCTGCAAAGCTTCTTACGCTTCCCCCCGCCGTTTTCCTCTTGCCACTCGATTGTAACAAAACCATGGTCTTCACACTCTATCTTCGACGATTCGCGTATGTCGCTGCGATTTTTGTTTTCGTTAGTCAAATACGCGCTGGTGACTTTCCCGAACTCCGTAATTCGGAAACCGATATTAATGCAACTCCCATGGAAGCCGGCAAAGTTGCTTTAAAAATGGAGTTACCAAAGGGTTTTAAGGCGACTCTTTTTGCTTCTGAACCGCAAGTGCAAAATCCGATTGCGATGGCTTGGGATGCTGGTGGGCGTTTCTGGGTTGCAGAAAACTTTACGTACGCTGAAGCCCAACAACGGTTTGACCTCTCGTTTCGTGATCGTGTGTTGGTGCTAGAAGATTTAGATGGAGACGGCGTCTCGGACAAGCGAACGGTCTTCACCGATCAGGTTCAGATGCTGACGAGTGTCGAGGTCGGGCATGGTGGCGTGTGGTTGATGTGTCCGCCACAAGTGCTCTTCATTCCGGATGCGAATCAAGATCTCGTGCCGGATGGTCCTGCTCAAGTCGTTTTGGATGGATTCACCGTTGCGGAAGCCAACTACCATAACTACGCAAACGGCCTTCGGTTTGGACCTGATGGATGGTTATATGGACGCTGTGGTGCATCCTGCCCGGGACTTATTGGAAGACCAGGAACACTCGACAAAGATCGTTTCGCACTTGAAGGAGGAATCTGGCGATATCATCCCGTTCGCAAGACGGTCGAGGTTCTCTGTGCTGGTACAACGAATCCTTGGGGGCACGACTGGAACGAGTTTGGTGATTTGTTCTTCATCAATACGGTCAATGGTCACTTCTGGCATGCGATACCCGGAGCGCACTATAACCGACCGTTCAACCTTGATCCCAATCCGCAAACATATCAAACCATCGATCAGCACGCGGACCACTATCACTTTGATACGGGCAAAAGCTGGATGCAATCACGTGACGGTGCAGCCAACTTCCTGGGCGGTGGGCATGCTCATTGCGGCGCAATGTTCTACATAGGTGAAGGCTGGCCCAAGGAGTATCGCGGGAAGTTCTTCACCTCCAACTTTCATGGACGAAGACTCAACCAGGAGACAGTTTCGCGGAAAGGAAGCGGCTATTTAGCTACGCACGATCCCGATTTTTGTATCGTTCCTGATCCGTTCTATCGGGGCATGGATCTCTCGGTTGGTCCAGACGGTGGCGTGATGTTGATCGATTGGAGCGATACCGGAGAATGTCATGAACGCAATGGCGTGCATCGAACCAGCGGGCGGATCTTTAAAATTACACATGAAGATCATCGTTCCACCAACAAGATTGCAAGCGTACATTCTCTTTCCAATCAGGAGCTCGCTGGCCTTCATCGCACCGATAACGAATGGGCAATTCGACAAGCGAGATTGATACTCCACGAACGATCGGTTGCAGGATTCGCAAAGCCCTCGGCACAGGATACAGACTTTACCATGGCGATGAAGGACTTGCTCGTTTTGACCGCCGAAACGAACCCACTGACTGCTGTGCGGGCCGCGATGACTTTGGTTGCGTGTGGTCAAGTCAAGCAAAGCATCGCAACAAGCTGGCTTGCTAGTCCTAGTGAAAACGTGCGAGCGTGGTCGGTACGGGCAAGCCTGGACTCGATGCCGATCGACGACGTTTTTGGAGCTCATCATTTCGCAATACCTATCGATACAGATTTATTATCGAGTCATGTTTCGTTAGCGAAATCCGATCCATCTGGATTGGTGCGGCTAGCACTCGCTTCGAACATTCAAC
>JANODQ010000488.1:0-6164 GCA_031412775.1 Pirellulaceae bacterium
TCCGCAAGCACATCGATCATCGAGGTCGGTCTTTTGTTAATCAAGTCCTTTCGCCAACTGTATTCCGGTGTCCATATCTAAAATAGTTCTTGTTGCATTTGTGTGGCTAGCTCTTTTGAGTGTCGGGGTCGGCGTTTGGAAGTTGTTCGTGCAACCAGAGCAACAAGCCCGCGAAACAGAACGGAAGAAAGAGCAAGAGCAGCAGTCGCTAGATGCAACCAAGGGTACGAGCCGATACCAACATGATTTGGCTTGTGGTCTGGATGCTTTCTCAGGATACGCTGTCCTTCGTTCGCCAGCCTTCCGAGACCAACTTGCCCGTCAAGGCATTCGCATGGAGATGGTCGATGACAATGCTGACTACGCGAAGCGTATGGATGCACTGGAGTCGGGAGAGATTCACCTAGCGGCGTTTCCTGTCGATGCGTTGCTAAAGATTTCTGCACAGCGTAACCGACTCCCAGCGACCATCATCGCCATAATCGATGAGACGCGCGGCGCGGACGGGATGCTCGCTTACAAACAGCGTTATCCAGACGTCGATTCTTTGAATTCGCCAGATACTCGATTTGTGTTGGTGGGTGATTCCCCGAGCGAAACGTTAACGCGAGTCGTGATGCACGATTTTGATTTGTCACGTTTATCGAAGGATCCGATGCAGCGCGTTGCATCCGCCGACGCGATACTTCAAGCCTATCGAAAAGCGACCCCTTCAACAAACGAAGTCTTCGTCACGTGGGAACCATTCGTCTCGCAACTGCTCGAAAACGACCAACTGCACGTCCTGGTAGATAGCTCCAAGTTCACTGGGTACATCGTTGACGCGATTGTGGTCAGCCGAGACTTCCTACTTAAGGAGCAAGAAGTAGTTGAAAAAATCCTCGAGAGCTACTTCCGATCGATGAACGCTTTCCGAGATCCTGCTCAAATGAAGGAGTTAGTTCTGGCTGATGCAAAGCTCACGAATACATCTTTAACTTCAGCTCAAGCCGATCGACTGCTGAAAGGAATTCAGTGGAAGAATACTCAGGAGAATTACGCTCATTTTGGATTGCGTGCCGAAAAAGTGGTTCATATCGAAGACATATTAGGCCGGATCGCCTCGGTATTGGTTTCGTCGGGAGGGATGGAAAACGATCCGACGGAAGGACAGTTCAGCCGTTTGTTTTTCGATAGGCCTCTTGCAAAACTTCAGTCGAGTAACTTTCTCCCCGAAGAGGTCGTTCGCCAAGAGCAACAGTTGGTCGAGCTGAGTGAATCACAGTGGAGTACACTTGTGCCGGTTGGAACCCTGAGTGTTCCGGAGCTCGTCTTTGCACGAGGAACTGCAAATCTTTCTGAAGTCAGTCGCACCGTCTTGGATGAACTCGCTGAGAAATTGAGATCCTGGCCTGCTTATTATTTACGAGTCGAAGGGAATGCGAGTAGCAGTGGAAACATCGAAGCAAATTTGAGCTTAGCCGCGCGTCGCGCTGAAGCGACTGTAGAATACTTGAAGGCTTTAGCAATACCGGCGGCTAGAATGAAAAGTGTGTCGGGAAAGGCAGGGCAATCTCGCGTCGTGTTTACGCTCGGCGAGTTGCCTTACTAAAGCCAAATTCGAATGCGATTCGCTTATGTTAGCAATTCGCGGGCACAGAATCAAAAATCAGCATCGCGTTATTCTTTAAGTGATGGATAGAGTGAGGTTGGGCGTTGAAGGAAGTTCAAAATCGAGTACTTCAAGAGATTTTCTTGGCACCATCGGTCGTTCTGCCGATCGTGGCAGGTGCGTCGGCTTGGCTTCTTTCGTGGGCTGGTAACGGAATTGATGCACTGACAATCGCTGGGCTTGTTGGAGTGCTGGGTGGTTTTGGATGGATGGCCACACGGGCAATTTTTCAGACGGAAGCGCTGACTCATCAGACTATTCAGAAAATGCAGCTTCAATCGCTTCAGGCCGAGGCCGCCGAACTCGATCGGCTCGATCATTTGCTAAGCCAAGACCAAGACGATCGCGATCAGCATCTGCTGCGATTATTGCGATTGCATCGCACTCAATTCGAAGAGTTTGCAAGTCAGCCTGGGATAGCCATTCGAAGCCAAGGAATCCTCAGTAGCGCGAAGCAATTGTTTACAGCCTCCGTGAACAATTTGTCGGAATCGTATAAGCTACTCGATCAAGCCAAGAAGCTTCCAGCCAAAGAGCAGCGAGCATTGCTGGGCAAACGTGAACAATTGCTAGCTGAAATTCAAGATTCCGTCGAGCATTTGGAGTCGACATTAAATCAATACAAAAACCTGACCGAGAAGTCGACCGGAAATGAATTGACACAACTGCGAGACGACCTAGATGCCAACCTCCGAATTGCTAAACGAACCGAGGAAAGACTTCGTGTGCTTGAAAGCTCCAACACAAACGATCCGGATCTGCGAGAATAGAATGAGCACAGTAAACACAATTATCTAATACTAATATTAGTTGTCAGTTGGGCTGTCAGTTTGAATCAACGAACAATGAGAAGATTTCTTTCTCAGTTACTTACTACACAAAGGTGAAGAAATGCGCAAAAACTTAATCTTGGCTTCCTTGCTAAGTATTGCATTTGTCGGATGCGAGTCGTCGAGCAATACCGCTTCTAATACTCCGTCGACAAATCCGGGAGCAACTAGCGGCGATGCGAAAAGCATCGGGAAAGTATCGACGTTCACGTTGGCTTGGAGCGAGTATCCTTCGTGGAGCGTCTTCGGCGTTGCCGATGAGATTGGATTGCTTAACAAGGAAGCAGGCAAGCAAGGTGAGTTGGAGAAGAAGTGGAACGTTGACGTCGTGCTGAAGGGTGTTGACTACGACACGTGTCTTCAAATGTACGGTTCGAACACAGCCGACGCGGTCTGTATTACCAATATGGATGCACTAGGACCTGCGATGGATCGAGCCAGTGTGGCGATTCTTCCGACTTCAACAAGTGTCGGTGCGGATGCTTGTATTGCAGTGGGGGTTGACGACTTGGATGGTTTGAAAGGAAAAACGACGCGGGGGCTTGAGCGAAGCGTGTCGCAGTATGCCTTTGAAAGAATTCTGGTAAAGAAAGGGCTCGATCCAAAAGATTTCCCTTTTACCAATATGGATCCAGGCGCGGCGGCCAGTGCTCTTCAGACTGGCGATTCGAGCGTGCAATCGATCATGGTCTGGAACCCGTTCGTGATGCAAACACTTCGCGATCAACCTAAGAGTAAAAAATTGTTCGATTCATCCGAGATCCCCGAAGAGATTATCGATATGGTTGTCGTCGGTAAAGACTCATTAGCAAAAGAAGGTGGAAAACAATTCGCAAGCTGCCTTGTAGAAACTTTCTATGCGATCAATGCGAGAATGGCTGACCCCAAAACTGCGGATAAAACGCTCGTTGCGATCGGTGCCAACTTCAGTAGCCTTGGTCTTGAGGACATGAAGCAAGTTCTTCAGCAAACTCGATTCTACCAATCTCCAGAAGAGGCTCTTAAGCTTCTGACGAGCGACGAGTTCCGTAACAAGACGATGCCCGCTGTGGTTGATTTTTGCGTAGCTCAGAAGATCGTTAAGGAAAAACCGAGTGTAGGCTTTGATGCAGCCGACTCACAAGTCAACTTTGATACGAGCTTTCTAAAGGCTCTAGCAAGCGGCGCTAAATAACTATGATTCGTCGTCCGATACCGCGATGGCTTGTCGTGCTCTTGGGCATTTTGGGTGTCTGTACTTTGCTGGCTGTTTATGGCGGCCTTTCGTACCGACAATCAGCGATCAACCCAAAGCAAAAAGTCATACCTGGCCTCCAAGCGTTTCGTGATGGCGTCTCGCGAATGACCGAGTCGCAAGGAACTACCGAGTCGCCGAAACCATCCATGTTGGTAACCGATCTTCGAGCCACCTATTGGCGGCTTTTTCTCGGTATGGGGTTAGGCGTGTTGTTATCGGTCGTTGTAGGAATTGCGATGGGATCGTATCGTTGGATCGCCGCTCCGTTGGCTCCCGCAATTTCGTTCCTTGCGAAGATACCGCCGACGGCAATGTTGCCGATCTACTTTGTGTTGGTCGGTAGCGATCAAACCATGTTCACGACGATGGTTGCTTTGGGGATCTTTTTTACGATGGCCCAGTCAGTTTATCAATCGATCATTAATGATGTTCGTGACGAAGCGATCGATAAAGCGTACACGCTCGGAGCGTCCGACCCGGAGATCATCTACGAGGTTCTTTGGAAACAGATACTTCCCCCGATTCTCGATAATATCCGATTGCAAATTGGCCCCGCCATGATCTTTTTACTCGCCGCAGAGATGCTCGTCGGTGGTGAAGGCATAGGCTATCGCATACGCATGGAGTCGCGTGTACTGAACATGAGCATTGTTTATATCTATTTAGGCATTCTCGGATTCACTGGATTGCTCGGTGATTGGGGACTGCTTTGGTTGCGCAAGAAACTGTGTCCTTGGTACGACCGTTAACTCTTTATTGTCATCCCATAGTAAGATCTTTATGTACGCGCTCGAAGTAAAGAATCTAAGCCACTGGTACGGCGAGAATCGAATTCTCAACAACGTGAATCTACAAATCGCGCACGGTCAGGTCGTCGCATTGGTCGGACCCAGCGGTTGTGGAAAGAGCACGTTGTTGCGAGCAATCCTTGGAACTGATTTGCCCTCTGAAGGCGAAGTTTTAGCTGAAGGGGAACTCGTTACAGAACCAAGTCGCGACGTTGGAATTGTTTATCAGCATTATTCGCTTTACGATTTTTTAAGCGCTGAAGAAAATGTAGCTTTCGGTCTTAAGCTGGATAAGACATCGCTCCTGTCGCGTTTCATCGGGCTGCCAACGTATCTACGCAAGCGACGCGAGCACTTGCAGATGGCACGCGAGTTTCTCACACGAGTTGGACTGGAAACCGCTGCGGGACACTATCCGTCACAGTTATCAGGAGGAATGCGTCAACGCGTGGCGATCGCTCAAGCGTTCATTCTTAAACCGAAGTTAGTGCTTCTTGACGAGCCGTTTGGAGCGCTGGACGAAGCGACTCGTGAGGACTTGCAGCTAATGCTGTTACGATTTTATCAAGAGAATTTGAAAGCGAAGTCACGCGGCGAGCAACCTCCATACACGATCATCATCGTAACGCATGAGCTCAACGAAGCTCTTTACGTCGCAGACCGAGTGATCGGCCTGTCTCGGTTTCATACCGAGGGGAGCAAGGGGGCGATGGTGGTCTACGATCGGCCTTGCCCCATATTTCATCCTGACGCCCCCAAGGATCTAAGTAGATTAGTAAAACAGCGCGAGGAGCTACGGTCCGCAGTGTTTGATCCAAATAATGTAAAGCACCATTCGAAGTACGTTTCCTTCTGGGACGAACTCGCAAGAGACGCCCAAGCCGCTGAAGCCACGCAAGCCAGCATCCGTTTGGTTGGAGATAAATCAGTTTCATAACGCGATTAAACGATCATCAAACATCGAAGTTACCACCGTCCCCTTTTCATATTCCCCAGTTCCGCCTTTCTCTCCGTGAAAGTAGCGGATAGCGGGCATAACTTTCGCGGATCGAAATTCGACCATTTGGTCGATTGCGGAAGACATACACCAGGGAATACAAACATCCGGTTAGAGCAATCAGACTTTCGCAGTCGTTCCAATTGCAGCACTATCTGTCGGTTCACCAATTGCTTTTGAAAGGACGCTGTTTGAGTAAAGCAGAAAGCCAATCAGTAGGAGCGGCAGCAATATCGGCCAAGGAAAATTCGTTGATCCTAACGTCAAGTTCAAGAAGAACGGCAACACCATTGCTGCAATCCAAATGATCGAGTTCCAGAGCAAGAGTCGATCTTTCTCAGCTTTAGTCATGGGACACCTTTGTGTAGATAATGGGAATGCGAGTCAGTTACTTGAGCGACGAACGTTGGCGATCACGCAGTCGCCGAAAAACACCTATGATTCAAATTCGCGGCCGACCGGCGACTTTCGTGCATGTACGCCCAGCATGGGCGTGATCTTTTCGGGTGTAAGTCCCGTGTGTTTAGTTCCAGTCATTTCAACAAGGGAGTCATCATACCAGATGGATAGCTCGTAAGAAAGCAACACGAGGTGAAGGCAACTGCGGAAGGGTGACCGACTGTGGGAAGGAAGCCTGCGAATACATGGGTAAGCGCCGAGT
>JANODQ010000489.1:0-2532 GCA_031412775.1 Pirellulaceae bacterium
GTAAACCCTTCCTTGGATAGGTTTTACGTGTTCGAAATATTTTGACATTCAGGTTGCCTATAGATCGCTCTTGACGCTTCGTGAAAGGCTTCTCTACAAACTATATGGAAAGTGGCCGAGCAAGTGACTTGGGAGTCACCCATATGCGATCGATCAAGCTAAGGATGGATAAACAATTATGAAACGCGTTTTGTTGTTAGTTACGATCAGTGCAATTTTGATGCCCATTGGATGCAGCGGTAGCGGCGACCAAGGGGCAGCAACGACTGCTTCCAATGCCAGCGGCAAGACGATTGCAGCTAACAGTGGCACCCAAGCAATCATCCCACCGAGCGAAATTGTGGCGATGTTTGCCGACAGTATTCGTCGCGGCGATCGCGAGACGGTGAACAAACTCATTACCGATGCTTCCCGGCTCGAGATTCAAAAGCAAGGTATCGACTTGGACCCACCCGGTTCGCCGGATGCTTCGTATAAGATTGGCGAGTTCCGCTACTCGGACGACGAGAAAGACTCGGGATTCGTAGAAAGTCTTTGGATTGAACCCGCTCAAGATGGTAACCCGCCGCAATCGACAGAAGTCGTCTGGGGAGTCCGCTTGGAAAATGGCGGATGGCGAGTCTGTGGCCTTGCGATCGACATGGGCAAGGATCAGCCAGCAGCGCTTGTAAACTTCGAAGATCTGGAAGGCACTATCGTTGACGAATCTGCGTCCAAGGACAAGATCGCAACGCAAGGCGCTCCTGCGGCAGTTGTCCCAAATACATCAACCAATGCATCGACATTTGCAGCACCACCATCGCAAATCGCATCACCACCTGCGACAGACATTCGCCGATAATCGCCTGAGATATAAATTTTAGCGACCATCAGCCGCCTCACATGACTTCGGAGTATTCTTTTGTTCCGCGACTTGACTATTCCTACTCCAGATATCGTGATCGACTTGATGGAGGGTTTTCGCAGGTCCAAAGCGATGTTTGCTGCGGTTTCTTTGGGCATCTTCGATCAACTTGATAAAAGGCCAAAAGCTGACGAGAAGCACGGCCTTGCCTTGAAGGAGTTCGCAGTAGCGACAGGCTGCAATCCCGAGTCGCTTGAGATTCTGCTGAACTGTTGTGTGGCGATGGGATTGTTAGTCCTCAAAGATAGTCGCTACGAAAATTCGGCTGTTGCCGAAACGTATCTTTGTCAAAGCAGTCCCCGGCGTATGACGGGCTACATCAATTACTCGAACGAAGTGGCTTGGGGATTGTGGGCGAATCTAGAAGACGCTGTTCGAGAGGGGACTCATCGATGGAAGCAGACCTTTGGTACTGAAGGGCCAATCTTCTCAAGCTTCTTCAAAACACCGGAAGCGATGCATGAGTTCCTGATGGGAATGAATGGGTTTGGTATGATCACATCGCCGGTGGTTGTTCAGGCATTTGACCTAAGCCGTTTCAAGCAATTGGTTGATCTGGGAGGAGCAACTGGCCATTTGTCGATTGCGGCTTGCGATCGCTATCCAACTTTGCGTGCCACAGTCCTCGACCTTCCACACACTCTCGATCTCGCAAATCAAATGGTGAGCCATTCGATTTCACGCAAGCGACTTTCGACGATTGGCTCAGACTTCTTTTCCGAACCGTTACCAGTAGCAGATCTATACGCTTTGGGCCGCATTCTTCATGACTGGGATTTATCGAAGATTAAGCATTTGCTCAAGAAGATCTTTGAAGCTTTGCCGGTTGGCGGAGCTCTCTTAATCGCTGAAAAAATTCTTTGGGAAGATCGAACGGGTCCTCGAGGCGCGTTACTTCAAAGCTTGAACATGCTGGTATGCACCGAAGGAAAAGAAAGAAGCTTTGGCGAGTATGCTTCGCTTCTTTCGGAGGCGGGATTCTCGCAGGTCGAATGTGTTCGAACTCAAACACCAATCGACGCGATCTTAGCGACAAAGATTTAGTTTTTAAACTTCAGCAAACGACAGACGGGCTTTCTGCATACGATTCGATCGAATCGGCCTCATACAGGTCTAGCATCTGCTTTTGAACACGAATCGCTTTCAAAAGTGTCCAAATGTGTGACGGACAAAATTCGCTCGGTTGCGTCGATGCAAGTGAGTTAAGCGCTTCGGCGACTGCTGAGGCTTGGTCACTCATGAGCCGATTGGATTGCTCAACGAAAGTCAGACTCGCCGGCAAGGATTCTTCGGTAATTTGCGACTGCGATACGAGCATCATCAGGACCCCACGGACCACTTGTTCGTCGCTCGCTCTGGGGCGAAGTGACTGAGTGACGGAAATGATTTCGAGCAAATTCATCAAAGCGTGTCCTTCCTGAGAGAGCATCAACGAACGACTCTACGCCGCCCTTGTGAAGGAGCAAATCACCGATTGAAAATACGCACCAACCATGCATGCCATCCCGGATAGGACGTTGTTCAAATGGTAAAGTCGCTATAATCCAACACAAATTGATTTCCAGATAGTTATTATGCAATAAGTTCCTTGACTGAATTACTCGTAAAGTTGCTCTAAACGTGGATCC
>JANODQ010000490.1:0-9643 GCA_031412775.1 Pirellulaceae bacterium
ACAAACTGGGATCATCACGGCGGTCCTACTGAGAATCTGCAAGAGCATTTACCCAAGATTGCGGCTGAAGTAGACAAAGCGTCTGCTGCTTTGATTATGGATCTAAAGCGTCACGGGCTGCTCGAAGATACCATCGTCGTGTGGGGCGGGGAGTTTGGTCGCACTCCAATGGGCGAGGTAAGGGAATCAACTGGGCGAAATCATCATATTGACGCATTTACGATGTGGTTCGCGGGTGGCGGCTTCAAGCCCGGCACTAGTTACGGTGTGACGGATGAGTTTGGATTCGGCCCGGTCCAAGATCCTGTTCACGTTCGCGACATTCATGCAACGCTCCTGCATCAAATGGGTCTGAATCACGAAAGATTGACGGTCCGTTCACAAGGACTCGATTTCAAACTAACAGGTGTTCTGCCTGCAAGGATCGTCAAGGAAATACTCGCTTAAGGACGCGAAACGAATTGAAACTTATTGGTCGTTCGTAAGTATGAAATTCAAAACGACGCCTCGAATCTCGACCAAAAAGATCTGCTATAGCCCGAGGAGGAAAATTATTCACCCGTGATGGTAAATGCAGCCCAGAAGAACGGGTGTGCAGCACCATTTCGGTCACGGCGTGTTTCGATCAGCTTTAATTGAGACTCGCGTAGCGATCGTGCTTTGTCGCTCGTCTGGGCTAATCCAGTGAAGAAATTAGCCATGAGTTTGGCTGTTTCGCGGTCGGGAATTTGCCACAACGTTGAAACGACAGTTCGTGCACCAGCTAATTGGAAAGCTTGTCGCAAACCAGCGACTCCCTCACCGTTTCGCACTTCACCGAGCCCCGTTTCACATGCGCTGAGCACCACCAGTTCTGTCCCGCGGAGATCTGCACTCACGATTTCAAGTCCAGTCAAAATCCCATCCTCTCCGTCGACCAACGACGTATCAATGGGTTTGTTACATCCGGCCAGAAGTAAGCCGCAATGTAGCAGCGGATTGGATGCGGTTTGGGAGCCACCCGCCAAAGGCTTATCTTCTTCAAAAAAACCATGGGTGCTCAACACAAGAACGCGAGGTTGGTGAAGTGATTTAAAAACTGCTTCCAAAGCCATCTGACCAGAATATACGGAAGCTTTCGCAGAGGTAAAAATCTCTAGTTGAGGTATCACTGCCTCCGCTTCCGCCTTCGTCCCAGGAAGCCTCGCCGCGGTTCCGAGCCTGAACTTTCCTGAGGGTGTTACGGCGCGTAATGCGTTTCTATCTCCTGATGATTTGCGTAACAATTGTTGTGTTGCGGTCTCAACCGCTGCGGGATCGAGATTAAAGTCTGGGTCAGCAAAAATGATTGGCTGTCCGACTTTAAGGTTTACATCGCTACGAACCAAATCACGGCCGGTAACAAGAAAACGGATATCAAATTTCTCGATTGCATATTCATCGTTCTCTAGTGGTAACGCACTCCATGGAACAAGCCATAGTAGCGAGTCCGGGCTCAGATAAATGGTGTCGTTAGGTTCAATGGCTGACAACAAAGGATAGAGGATCTTGCTTGCAAGCGTTTTCATAACGGGTGCCAACATTTTTTCAGCATCCGGTTCACCTTGATCGCGGATCAATGCTGGAGCTTCTTTCAATGCGGTTCGTGCGGCCCGCACATGTTCATCGATCTTCGAGGCGTCACCAAGGTCCACAACACGAATCTTTCCACCGTCAACGGTCGGAACAATCCACGCAACATAGCGTTCGGGAAGCTCTTCAAATTCTCTGCCTGGGTTCTTGTAGTCGTGATTTCGAAAGCGGGCTATCTCTATCAAGACCGAGTTCGCCTTCAGCGATTGCCGGATCTGATCGGATTCAATCCACACTCCCGAACCACGCGAGCGACCACCCTGTTCAGCGAGTTTTTGCGACTGAGCTTGTTCTTGTTTCGAGAGCTCATCAATGCGACTCTGCCGAACAACGTCATCTTCTTTGGGTTCGCTGATCATCGTAAGCGAGGCGAGTTGTTTTCGAATGAAGAGCAACGACTTAACAACGGCGGCTAGTTGAGGATTGGTTGTATCGCGTGCCATAAGCGCTCGCTGAGCAAGTGCTTGCTGAGAAACTGCTTTTCCGTTGAGCACCCAATTTGCCGACTGGTCGATAACCTGTTGGTTGTTTGGTTGAACAAGGACCAGCGACAGGGCCGCATGAAAATGAGGCTCCTCGGTGAACTTCAAAAACTTCAATTGATCGGATTCCGAAAGCGACGGAAGGACTTGGTCGACGTGCATGCGAAATCCACGTCGAGCAAGGTCGTAGTGATTGATGCTCGCTTCCCAATTTTCAGTCCCAGCGTCAATTTCTGCTAAGCCACTATGGGTATACGCAAGGTCGGGATGGTGTTGCGAGAGCTTCTTCTGACGAATCATCAAGACCTCGTCAAACCGTTTTCTCGCTTCTTCAAACTTGCCTTGTCGATACTCAACGCCACCCATTGCCATGAGCGTAAAGGCAACACTCGGATGATCGTTTCCTAAACTTTTTTTTCGAATCGATAGTGCATCTTCATAGAACGCCATGGCTTGCGGATAGTCTTTACGGTCATTGTAGAATCCACCCATGTTGTGTTCCGTCAGGGCCGTATCGATATGGTATTTTCCGACCGACTTTTGACGAATAGCTAACACGCGTTTATAGAGCGACTCGGCTTCTGTATATCGCTTTTGTTGCTGGTTGGAGATCGCGAGATTGAGTAAAACTCGCGCCACGTTAGGATGGTCAGGCCCCAGAGACCCCTCCAAAACCTTCAAAACTTGCTTCTGCATTTCTTCGGCCTTCTCGAATTGCCCCATGTTCGAATAAAGTCCTGCCAGATTATTTTGCGTTCGTGCGACTTCAAAATGATTTGGTCCGTACGTTCGCTCTCGAATCTTGATTGCTTCTAGTAACAGCAACTCACTTCGAGGAAAGTTTCCCTGGAGAGCGTATAGGTCTCCAAGCTTCATCAAGCTGGCTGAAAGTTCCGACGCGCTTTTGGGTTGGATCGCTCGGAGCGCTTTCACGCTTTGGAGCATCAGAGTTTCTGCTTGGGAGTATTCTCCCAATGCCTTATGGACTTCTCCAAGGTTTCCACGACTGACTGCGACTTGAGCTGAGTTCTCCCCATAAGTCCGGATAAACAGCGCAAGCCCTTGCTCATGAAGTTTTTGCGACTCTAAGTAGTCGGCTTGCTCCTCCTTTACGGCGGCTAAATTATTATATGCTTCCCCCATGAATTCGGTATCGCGAACCGATTCTGCGATTTGGAGGCCTTTTTTGATTAGCAGTTCGGCTTTAGCGTAGTTGCCCATTTCACGATGTAGCAAGCCCTCGGCCTGCGAGAGCGCTGCAACATTGATATGGTTCGCTCCAAACATTTGCGCAGCGAACCCTTGTGCCTTTGCGTATTCGGCTGCCGCTTCGCGATGCCTTTCTTGTTTTTCGTATTGCTGGGCCAGAGTGATACTATTACTCAACGCAGCAGCTCTCTGGTCTTGCCCAAAGCATAGCGAGCCATTGAATATCAAAAACAGGACGAAAGCAGTTCGCAACATAAGTTGATTCGACATATGAGAAGCTTGTTCATTGGAATAACTCAACACTAATCCTAAGGATCGTTCGGAAATTAAGTGGGATAGGCTTCCAGCCTGTCGACAAGCCGGAAGCCTATCCCACGTTCCAAATCGGACATTTATTGATCGAACGATCCTAAGCTGTTGAGATCGTTCTTATTAAGGTGGGTGGAGATAACGTACCTTTCAAGCTGAACAGCGCGAGCTGTCCAGTCCATGGAACCGAAGTACTTTCCCACTACGGCTTGGATTTATTACTCCACGACTCGTGTGCGAAGCTATTTCGCCGGCACGTCTTTCGGGGCTTCCGAACTTGGTAATGTCTGCGGATCAATTGGGAGCATTTTTTCCCCATCTTCTGAATCAGGAATTGGTGGCATGTCGCCAGGTTTGGGGAACGCCTCTTCTGGAATTGACTTCAGCTCTTCTTTGCGATCCTTTTCCGCAAGCATCGAATAGCCTTTCTCTTGAAGATCGTAACGCCCCCAATAGACACGCCTCACCGGGTTGTAATAGTAAACATAGCGAGGCTGGGTTGTGTAGTAGACGCAGTAATGATGCTTGTAGCCGTCATAAGTAGGCTGAGGCTTGTAGTAGTAATTGGAGTAATAATACGTGCGGCTAGGATAATAATTCCAGCCACCGTAGTAATGCCTCCCAGCGAGATAACTAGCGGAAACAATACCTGAAAGAGATGTGCTTACGACGAGCATCACAATAGTAATGCATCGTAATGCACGGTAATTACCGGATGGATTAGAGACAGTTTTCATGGTACACCTTTGGAAAAAATTATTCGGGTAAATCTTGAGGGTTATAGTACTTGACCGTGGCGGTCATGATAGGAATCGAGTCTCCTTTGAATTGAGCGACCTTTACACTTTGTTGCACGACTGCTCCTTCTACAATCAGTCCGCGGGTTGTGGAGTCGGCTAGCTGATGACGTAATGCACTTAGATTTCGAGCTGGCTTGCTCGGAAAGGTGCTGCGTGTGAGGATTGCGAAATCCTCGCCATCCTCTGCGAGCAGCTCGAGCGAAGCTTTGGGCTCTGCAGTCTGTTCTTTTAGGACACTAATCGAAATCGTTCCTACAAACTCACCGTAGTCCATTTCTTTGGCTTTGGATTGTGCTTGAGATAGAACTTTAAATTGTTGCAGTGTTCCAGCGTCGAGTTGATATCCTTGCACGCCGAATTCGTTGAGCGAAGGTTCGAAGATCCAAGGTGAACACTGAGCGTCTGGGAGCTTTTGTCGATAAAGTGTATTTTCGCCATTGACCTTGAGCACGATTCCCAAACGAGGACGGGCACTTCCTTTTCGTCGAACAATGAACGAGACTTTTTGATTTTCATTAGGCTCACTTACGAAAGCAGCGCCTTCACGAAACTCAATAAGCTGAGGTTTACCATCGTATCGGATTTCTAAAGATACTGGCGAGTCAGGATGGCCTGGAGATAACGGATGGAGCTTTGAAATGGAAGGTTTGCTTTGTCCCGCAGTTTCGCTTTTGACCAAAAGCGTTGCCTTGACTGCTTCATCGGTGGCTTTGTCCTTGCGTTGATCTTGCGTCATATCAAGACTTCCTTGATCGAACACTCCACGAACGGTAAAGCTTTCGCCGCTTTCCAGTAAGTCTTCTAGATCAGGTTTCGCGTCGAACTTAGTCAAGGGGACAAGCTCTGCACCCGACGCATCGAACATGGTCAATCCGACCGACATCGATTGAAAACTAGGATCTAAAAAAGCGACGCCAGTAATAAAGGCGTCCGGAGTGACTTTCTCTTCTCCCCATGCCAAATTGTACTGGGTGCTGAATAGCAGCTTGCGACCCTCCTGCGTTAGATGATTTGCCCCGGCGATCGTGGAGGCCGTTTTGTTCGCATTGCGAATAATACCGATCGGATCTTGAATCTTGTTGGCAAGGATTAACGCCATCTCCAATTTCTCGGCCAATCGCATGTTGAGCGTTCCAGCGCGATCGGTCGCAGGTTCGGTCCCCTTTTTTATTCGGAACTTCAGCACACCAACGTTTTTGTGCCCCTTTTCCTTAAGCGTAGCGAGAACTGTATGTGCTTGCTTTAGAAGTTGCTTGTCCAAGTCATCTGCGGCATGAATTGAGCTTTCGCTGACCACGCATCCACAGGTGAAGATACAAGCAGCAATAAACCAGCGAATCATCGAAAATCCTAACCAGTACGAGCCTAACATAATCCGGAAAAGCAACTGACGGAGTCGAAATGATAATTGTACGGGTGCGCGAATACAAGCATTGCAATGGATCAACTCTTGTTGCTTAGCAAAATGCACTGACCAAAAGATTGACTGGCCAAAGTTGATTTCAGAGGCGATTCCACATCCGCAGGATCGTTTTCAATGCATTCTTTGTAGGTTCAAGATTTTTGCGAATTCATGTGAAACGTTGCAGATTCAATTTCGTTACGAATCCAAATCAAAATTTCAGACGAAAAGGCAGGCAAACATCGCCTTTAGTTTCCCGAGACCGTAATTGCGGACCAAAAGTAAGGATGCGCGGCTCCATAACGTTCTCGGCGTTTTTGAATACGATCTAGTTGGGCGCTTCGCAGCGCATCCGCTTTTGATTTTCCTGCGGCCAGCTCCGCCATGAATTTATTGATCAGCAATGCTGTGTCGCGGTCGGGAACGGTCCACAGTGTGGCTACTACGCTTTTTGCGCCGGCCAAATGAAATGCTTGACAAAGGCTTGCAACACCTTCGCCATTTCTGACCGAACCGACAGCGGTTTCACAAGCACTCAGAACTACCAACTCCGTTCCTTGCAGTTGCAGACCCACAATCTCCAGGCCTGTTAAAACACCATCATCACCTGCCGTACCGGTGCCTGCGGTCTGATCTTTGCAACCTGCGAGCAACAGTCCGCAACTTAACAGTGGATTGCGAGCATAGGCCGCATCCGAACTAGCTTTTGCGCCTTTCGCATTAGTCTTTGACTCGTCAAGGAAAAATCCATGCGTCCCAAAGACAAGTACATTCGGCCTGTCTATTGCCTTGACAACGGTTTCCAGTGCAAAACGATCGAGGTAGCGTTTGGGTGAAAAACCTGTATAGGACTCCAAGCTTGGTGCGATCAATTCGGCTTCTATTGCAGTGTTGGGAAGCGGGAGAACTTTCGAAAATCGATTTGTCGATGATGGCTTGAAAGATCGTTGCCGGTCGTTCTCTGTTGGTGCCCTCGTCTTAAGCACATCATGGATACTTGTCCAAACTCCGTCGGGCGTTAAATCGAATCTTGGATTTGCAAAGATAAGAGGTGCTTGCTGCTTGTTGTTTAAATTCTTTTTGCCAACTAAATCTCGGGGGCTTATCGCAAACGATAATGCAAGCTTCTCTATCAGATATTGGGGGCCGTCTTCGTTTGGAAGTGATGCCCATGGCGTTAACCACAGGCTGCCGTCGGGGCTTAGAACAATGTGTTTGGCCGAACGAACATGCGGTGCGATTGGAATGAATATTTTTGACGCCAGCTTAGACATGACTTTCTGCAAACTGGAGCTAACTTTTTCCTCGCCATCTCTTTTAATCGATCCCTCGGGACCGCCCGCATGGCCGATATCCCGCCGAACGGTGTCGACCATTTTGTCAATGGGCTCGGCTGGACCAAGGTCGATCATGCGAACAGGTTCGTCATTCGACGGAGGGATCACCCAGGCTAGGTAATGGGCTGGTCCCCAATCGGTCACACCTTGAAAAAGATATCGATTAAATCGAACGAATTGGATGACGTAGGTGTCTTGAGCTAATGATTTTCGCACACCGTCAATTTCGATCCACGGTTCACTTGGATCTGCCACTGAGTTCCCAAGTGTTAGCTCTCGAACCAAGGCATCGATCTCGGTTGTAAGTCTGTCTCTTTGCTCATTCATCTTAATCAGATCGAAACTCTCACTGGAAACCATCGAAAGCTGGGCGAGTTGCTGTCTTAGCCTTTGCAGTTTTTCGCGATTCTTCGTTTGCTTCGGATCGACGATTTGGTTAAGCATTCGATTCTGTTCTGCTAAAGCGACTTGAACAATTCCTTTGTGGTTGAGCGCCCAAGTTGCCGACAGTTCCGCAACCGTCTCATCGCCAAGCAGCAACTGGGATGCTGACATAATCTTCGCAAAACGATCGGTATCTTCGTCATCGACAAACGTGAGCAGTTCTTGCTCGGGAAGGTATGGAAGGACCGACGCAAAATGCTCCCGAGTAATCCGTCGCGCCTTATCACAAGCTGCAAGCGCTCTTGGGAAGTCTTGCATAAGAAAAGCCGACTCGGCAACTCCGTACAAAGGGACGGCGACGTCTGGATGCGATTCGCCACGAGAGGTTAACAGAATCGAAGCGGACTTTTCAAAATCGTCAACTGCTTCGGCAAGCTTCCCCTGTAGTCTTAGCGCTTGCCCCTTATGAATCAAGACTTCACCAACCATGGGATGGTTGGCTCCCCTGACACGGCGATAAATCGATAAGGCCTTTTTAAAATTCAATTCTGCTGCTTCAAATTCCGCGCGTCGACTATCGAGAATACCAAGCATCAAATAGGTACGGGCTAGGTCTGGATGAGAACCGTCGAGCAAAGCTTGCTGAATCTTCAATGCTTGGGAGCCGAAGTCGCGGGCGTTTTTGTAGTCTCCAACATTCACGCAGTCTTGGCAGATCTCTACCGAAATTTCGGCTATCTCTAGCGACTCGTTGCCGAAAATTTTGATACGAAGGTCAAATGCCTCAATATTCAAACTCCCTGCTTCGACATACTGACCAATCAATGTGAGATCGTTAGCCAACTCCATCTTAGCCGTGGCGATGTTTGCATGCTCCTTCCCAAGGATTTTCTCTTTGATGGCAAGCGACTTTCGACGGTGTCCAATAGCTGACGGATAGTCTCCAGCGTTTTCGGAAAGCACAGCCATGTTTTGAAGTGCAGTCGCAGCATTGATGCTGAGACTAAGCCCGGCCTTTTCCAAGATTTCAATCGATTCAACGTACATGGCTCTAGCGAGCGGAAAATCATCACGATCAAATGCAATAGTGCCCACCTTATTGAGGAGCCTTGCTAAGTTTTCGGGGTCTTGGTTAACCTCCTTGCGATATCGTTCTAATTCTAGTTTTGCATCCTTGAGCGGGTCGCTGGTATCCGAATCTTTTATCTCGGTTCGAAAAGACCCGTCTCGCTCCTTCGAAGATGAGCTAGAAGGCTGTGCCAAGAGATCTTGAGCGTTTCCGATCAAACAAATGAAAATGAACGCCAAACGTAAACTCATTTTTAAGCTTTTCGTTCCCGAATTCCTGGATTTCGATAACGGCATCATAAAAGCGCTTTCAGATTCAAGTATTGAATTCTTTGAAAATTCACGTATCAGAACTTCTTAGTATCTTACGAATAATTGGCCTCCGAAACTCTACTCTATCGAATTTTAAAGCTCCGAGAGAGACCTACAAATCAAAATCGGATAATGATGCCCGAGACCTGATTTGCTTAAAATGTTTAGGTATACTGCCATAACGGTTTCGAAGCTCCGCTTGGGAACCACCCCCAGTCAGGGCAACATCGATTCGATACTAAGCACCACGCTTAAAAATGTTTATTTCAATTGAAGTGAGATATAAATGAGCGCCCAGAATTTTGCAAAAGTCTTACGTAAAGCCAAACCCTGTCTCGCAACGGGATTGTGGATTTGCTTTTTGACAATCAATTTAGCGGGTAGCTCAGCGGGCGCAGACCCCAGTAAGGTTTCGCTCTCGGAAGTGAAGGAAATTCTTCGCAGTCGTTGTGCTGATTGTCACGGTGCGGAAGCGTCCTCGACAGATTTTGATGTTCTTGACGCCGAATCAATGCTCAAGGCGAATGCAGTCAAGTCGGGTAAGCCCGAAGAATCAAAGTTGCTGGAAGTTATCGTTAGCGAAGATGAAAAAATTCGCATGCCGAAAGATCTGCCACCTTTGTCATCGAACGAGACCGATAAAATCCGCCGCTGGATTGCCGAGGGGGCAACTTCCTTTCCAAGCGACGTCGTAATGCCCGATGAGAACAGTCGAGAAGACGCTTTCAG
>JANODQ010000491.1:0-3246 GCA_031412775.1 Pirellulaceae bacterium
TTGCCGTGATCGACGTGGCCTAAAAAGGTCACGATTGGAGCTCGGGGAATCAAATCTTCGGCAGCATCTTCGATCTTCTCGAGGGTATCGAGCATAGACGCTTCGGCAGAAACAGCCTCACGGAATTCGACTTCTACGCCCAGCTCGGTTGCGAGGAGAAGAGCCTGTTCAGCATCTAGATTTGCGTTGATGCTGGTCGGAATTCCCATCGTCATTAAAGACCGTAGTACGCGTGCGACTGGAACACCAGCGGCTTCGCAGAAGCTACGAACCGTACACGGGATGTCCAGAATGACTTTGTCTTTTCGCGGCGCAGCAGTGCTAGGAGCCTTGCTTTGATGGCGACCACGGCGACGGCGACCGTCTCCTTCTTCATCGAAATTACCAAACTTTACTTTGTTGTCCCGACCGCGTTTGCTGCGATCCAAACGAGCCGCAGCGGCTGCCTTGCCTTCTTCGGCGATTTCAGCAACGCTCTTCTTGCCGGTGCCTCGGGCTTGAGCCGCGCGTTCGGCAGCGTCTTTAAATTTCTTCAAGCCACCACCAGCAGCGACACCCGAACCAGGAGGCGGAGCAGCAGGGCCTCGCACAGCCTTTGCCGTGTCTTGCTGTAGTTTTTCCAGCGGAGCACGCATGCCTTGACGACCGCCTGCGATCATGTCTGGCGTGAGTCGTATTTCTGGCTTTTGGGCAGCAACTTCGTTCGACTTCGACGGAGGAGGAGCAGCCGTTTTGGGAATCCGGGTCTTCAGGTTGATGACCGGCTCCATGTTTTGTCGTTTCTTGCGTTCTTCTCCACCACCTGCCTTGGTAAGTCCCTCGCCGGCTTTGGTGGGTCGAGCTCCGATAACGCGGATACCGCGAGTCAAAGTTCCAGGTCGTGGATTTGCATCTTGTCGAACTGGGGCACCTGATTGCTGATCGCGAGCTTCTCCAACCGTTTCGGCTTTCATTTCGGCGGAGTCTCGCGCAACTGGTTGCACGAGGGACAAATTATCTACTAAATCGGTTGATGTTGCTTTTGCAGCAATCTCGACTTCGGATTCCTCAGTATTGCTCTCGCTCGAATCGGGTTCGCTGGAGATTAACTTTGGAAAGGTATCACTAGGTGCTGTCGCGGTTTCTGCGTCAGCCGCTACTTTCGCTTTTGAACGACCGATGACGGCAGGGCGACCAATTTGGCGTATCGGACCACCGACACTCTTCACGCCAGGACGTTCCGGAGCCAGAGCAACAGGAGCAGTAGTCGCATTCGAAATCGCCCCCCCCTTAGTGGGTGCAGCGGAGGTCGTAACCCCGGCGGCTTGCGTGGCCACGTGCTTCCTAACGCGAGAAACTTCTTCGTCTTCTAGACTTGCGAGGGCACTTCCCTTGTTGAGAATCCCAATCCGCGTGCACAGATCCACCAGCTCCTTGCTGTCGAGACCCATTTCTTTTGCGAGCGAATAAATACGTACAGCCACAGGCCAATTTTCCTTGGGATTCCCAATCTTAGGTTTGTTTCAAAATACATAGGCTGCGCTCCTGCGCACGGCAATAGTAGCATTCCGCAGCGAAGGACCGCTTGATTGAACTCCCACGAATTGCACATGCTTTCGTGAAAGAACAACCACCAACTTTTCTGTTCTAAGCTCCACTGGAGTCACCCACAGCGGATTGCGATGGATCGCTTGCTTCGTCGGCACTGGCCTCCGAGGCTGGCTTTACATCGCCTTTTTTCTTTTGCTTCGCCGCCTCTTCAGCAGCAATAATTGCTTCGGTCGCGAGCCGTTCTTTCTCAGCTCGCTCGACGCGTTTTCGTTCATTCTCGATATCTTCGTTCTCGGCAGCCTTGATATCCGCCTGATCTACAATCGCCTCGACTTGCTCTTCGGTCAACCCACCTAACTCCATTAGGGAGTCAGGTTCGATCACCGACAAGTCATCGTACGATAAATAGCCCTGCTCGACCAATCGTTGAGCAAGTTCTTCCGTCATGCCCTCGATTTCCATGAATGCCTTAATCGCTCGATCGATTTGCCGTTCGAGCTCATCGGCTGTCATGATTTCGATATCCCATCCACAAAGCTTGCTTGCCAATCGAACGTTTTGTCCGTATCGACCGATCGCTTGCGAGAGCTGATCATCGGCGACAAGGGCAATGGCCCGTCCAATCATATCGCACAGCAGAACCTGTTGTACCTCTGCGGGTTGCAACGCGTTCGTTATCAAAACGATCGGATCTTCGCTCCATCGAACAATATCGATTCGCTCACCGGCAAGTTCGCTAGTCACGTTTTTAATTCGGTTGCCACGCATACCAACGCAAGCTCCAACACAGTCTACTCGCTGGTCGCTGCTTGTAACGGCTACCTTGCTTCGATATCCGGGCTCGCGGCTGATTGCCTTGATTTCGATAACATCTTCGGCGATTTCGGGAATTTCTTGTTCGAAAAGCCTTTGAATCAGCGAAGTCTTGGTTCGGGAAAGAATCACTTTGACTCGATTTCCAGCCGCCTTTACTTCGTAGATAACAGCCCGGACACGCTCGCCATTGTGGTAACTTTCGCCCGAAATTTGTTCGCTTCGAGGAAGAATTGCTTCGACTTGGCCGAGCTGGACGACAGTAACACCTCGCTCGGTACGTTGGACGATGCCTGTGACAAGCTGGCCGACTTGGTCTTCAAACTCATCCATCCGGGCATCACGCTCGGCTTCGCGAATTTTTTGAATAATGACCTGCTTGGCCGTCTGAGCTCCAATACGCCCAATTTCCTCTTGGTCGAGAGCTCGGCCGTCGCAAGTGGCAATGATCGATCCACCATCGCGGGCGATCTTTACTTGAACGTCCGATTCTTCACCGTAATGCCGCTTAAATGCGGTTACCAACGCCGACTCGATTGCCAATAGCACGAGTTCTCGGTCGATGTTCTTCTCGCGGTGGAGCGAATCAGCGATGCGGAGCAATTCTTGTGGATTCATGCGTCCAAAAAGCCCGGTCGGCAGGTTGTGACTGGAGTGTGACTCACACCCTCAGTCAAACGCATTTTCAACAATGAGCCAGACCGACGGCCCCGACCACCACTAGCCGAGAAGAATCAGAAACTGGCAACGTAAAGGGAGTTTGGCAAATTGTCAACCACTAACCGTGAAACTCCTGCTTACTTGCCAGATCTACGGTCAAGCCAAGTCGCAATTTGCCAAGGACTCCGAATTAAAGCCCCCACAGCCACTCCAAAGGCTAGCCCGACAGATCGCAGTAGCTGC
>JANODQ010000492.1:0-10359 GCA_031412775.1 Pirellulaceae bacterium
CGACCGTGAACAACTCCCTGTTTATGAAGATCGGCTAGAGCTACCGAAAGCGAAAAGATGATCTTCATCGCTTTTTCATTCGGTAACACGTTGTGATGGTAGTTTTTTAGCTCGTCACGCAGTGGCTTCCCCGGTGCAGGCGTCGCGGCGACGATTAAATATCCGTCGAGCATTGCGGGTGGAGACATGCTTTGCAGCGAGTCACCTTTGACGCTTGCTTGCTTCTTCGAGTAGAGCAAACTAGGTGGGTGACGCAGTAGTTCTTCTGATTGGAGCCGACCAGCCGGAATCGCATAAATCCATCTTGCCGCATTACTGGTTGGATCGATTGCTTCAAACCAATGTGTCAGAGCTGGAGAAGTCAGTGGAGCCAGCAAACGATGCCTTCCAATGGTCAGCGTCTGCGATGAATTGCTCAAGAAGGCGTTAGCTTGAAAAGGGGTGATTTTCTTCAGCTTCACAAGCTGCGAAAGAAGCAATTGCGGATCATTCAGGCTAGTTGCGCCTGAAGTTTCCACAATCTGGCTCGCCCAGTCGCGGCACTCGGCAGCGTTGGCGAGACCGTTTTCCTGAATTGATTGCCAGAGCTGGGCTGTATTGAGACTCATCGGCGATCCACTTTCCTAGGTAACAATCTCGTACACATTTCATCGCAAAAAGCATCGATGGGGCTCAACCGATACCGATAGACTCTTTTTATGGCTAATCGACTCACCTTCGACCACTTCGATTCTATTCTAATATGCTATGCTTCCAAGGGTACGAAACTTTTAAGAGTCCGATCAGCAATTGAGATTGAGGTTTTTTCATGCGGGCGTTTGAAGCAACACAGCACTATTTTCATCAGGCTGCCGACCAACTGCAAATGCCGGACTGGATGCGAAAACTGCTGATCACTCCAAAACGAGAAGTCTCCGTTCAAGTCGCTTTCGAACGCGATAATGGCAGTATAGACACGCTCATTGGCTACCGCGTCCAACACGACAACAGCCGCGGCCCGATGAAAGGCGGTTTGCGTTATCACCCCGGAGTCGACCTGGACGAAGTGCGGGCACTGGCTTCTTTGATGACCTGGAAAACGGCAGTTGTTGATTTGCCGTATGGAGGCGCTAAGGGCGGAATCGGAGTCGATCCTAAGGCCTACTCTCGCAAAGAAGTGGAACGCATGACCCGCGCCTTCGTGGATCAAATTCACGATATCGTTGGCCCCGATACCGACATCCCAGCTCCCGATATGGGAACGAACTTTGAAGTCATGTCTTGGTTTCGTAACCAGTGGGAAAAGTACCACGGATTCAACCCAGCCGTTATTACCGGAAAACCTGTCGAGGAATACGGTGCTCGCGGGCGCGAGGAAGCGACTGGTCGAGGCGTTGGAACGATGGCAGTGAAGCTTGTTAAACGACTCGGTATCCGCCCCGAAGCAACTCGGACTGCCATTCAAGGATTCGGAAACGTCGGATCGCACGCTGCTAAGTTCTTATCGGAAGCTGCCTTTCCCGTCGTCGCTGTGAGCGATGTTAGCGGCACCTATTACAATCCCAAAGGGCTCGATATCGCAGAGATGTTTCGATACATCTTGAACAATCATGGATTGAACGGATACCCAAACGCAGAGATCCTCAGCGGCGAAGATCTGTTGACTTTGGATGTTGAATTGCTGATCCCGGCGGCGCTGGGAGACGTCATAACCAAAGCGAACGCAAAAGAAGTAAAGGCCAAGATGATTATCGAGGCAGCCAACGGTCCAACCGACCCCGATGCAGACCTCATCCTGAACGATCGAGACGTAATCGTTCTCCCAGATATTCTGGCAAACGCGGGTGGTGTTACGGTGAGCTACTTTGAATGGGTTCAAAATCGTCAACATTATCGTTGGAGCCTCGATCGCGTCCGCCAGGAACTCGACCGCACCATGTCCGACGCTTTTGAAGGTGTTTGGCAACAGGCACAGGAGTCCAAAGTCCCACTCCGCACTGCGGCATTCATGATCGCTCTAAAACGAGTTCAGAAAGCCACCGAGCTCGCTGGTTACAGTTAACGTGGCTATCAATTTTTTAATGAACTGGACGCCAGAGAGTTCCTGCTAATTCGGTAAATATAATTCGTGCAAAGCCTTAATGATTGTTGAATTAAGATTGCTAGTCGAAATTGCCGATTAGAAATCGGCTAGCTGATCTTCTAATGCTGGCGGACAATAACGGGTCAGCGATTCAATCGAAAACGGCAGAGTGTTTTAAGCCAATTACAATTCTTAAAAGCATAACGTAACCGTCAGCATGGACAAATGTCATAATTTCGGCGGTACGAGTTTACCCAGTAATTTCGTAGTACAATGCTGAAGTATGTTTGCTGAACGGTTGTGTTTCAGGTTATATATTTATGTCGCTACTAAAATTAAAATCACTTATATCGTGGTTTGCTGCTGGCACTTTTTCACTCGCTTCGACTTGGGCTTGGTCTACTGATTCGAATCTCGATTACAATCGAGATGTGCGGCCGATTCTGAGCGAGTATTGTTTCGCTTGTCATGGCTTCGATGAAAAGAGCCGGAAAGCAGAACTTCGGATGGACAAGGTCGAATCTGCTTTGATGGATCGAGGTGGCATTTTTGCGATCAAGCCGGGAAGTCTTGACGAAAGCGAAGCGTGGCAGCGTATCATCAGCGAAGACGCAGACACAATCATGCCTCCACCGAAGGCTCATTCGCCGCTCGATACCAAAGATAAAGAAACGATTCGCCGTTGGATCGAAAAAGGAGCACCCTATGCTGGCCACTGGTCGTTCATCGCTCCGGTTCGTGATCCTTTGCCAAAGGCTTTCACTGACAACTCTCCGATCGATGCTTTTGTTTTCGATCGGCTTGTAAAGGAAGGACTTACTTGGTCGAACGAGTCGGATCGAGCGACGCTTGTACGAAGACTGTCGTTGGACTTGACCGGGTTGCCGCCGAGCGGTGCAGAGGTTATTGCATTCATGAATGACGCTTCACCGGACGCGTATGAAAAAATCGTCGACCGTCTATTGCACAGTCCGGCTTTTGGTGAACGGATTGCGATCGATTGGTTGGATGCAGCTCGGTATGCGGATACGAATGGTTTTTCGATCGACGGCGGAAGACACATGTGGTTGTGGCGGGATTGGGTGATCCAGTCATTCAATGACAACTTGCCCTACGATCAATTCTTGCTGCAACAGCTTGCAGGAGACTTGATCCCTGGAGCCGATGACGCCATGAAGCTAGCGACCGGCTTTCAACGAAACAACATGGTAACGCATGAGGGAGGCACGATCCCCGAAGAGAATCTAACCAACTACAACGCTGATCGCGTCAAGACGCTAGGCGAATCGATTATGGGTTTAACGTTGGGGTGTGCTCAATGTCATGACCATAAGTTCGATCCGATCTCGCAGAAAGATTACTACCAAATCTTTGCGTTCTTCAACTCGTTAAGTGATAAAGGGCTCGACGGAAACGCTGGTGTGAATCCCGGTCCATTTATGAAGGCAAAGACAGTCCTCAAGACCGACGAACTTGAGTCGCTTAAGAACCAAATCGCGGAACTTGAAAAGCGATTGGAAACCGTGGACACATCGGTCCTTACCGTTTGGGAGGCTAGAGAGAAATCAAAGCAAAGTTTGCGAGGCAAGGACTTCGCTTCACATGCTGTTCGAGTTCTCAAAGTCTCGACTCCCAATCGTGGTGCGGGCTTTGAAGTCGAGGATGAAAAGCTCGTGCGGCTAACTGATACTGGACCGATGGCTGCATTCGATGTTTCTACGGAGTTGCCAAAACTTGATCGGCCCATCAGTGGTATTCGCGTGATCATTCACCCTGTTGCAGGGCTTCCCGGTGGAGGTTGGGGAAGCGGACCCGAGGACGGTAAGCGAGCAAAGAACAAGAAGCCAAAGGATCCCAAAGAACCTCAAGTGAAAGGGACCTTCATGCTTACTGCCCTGGCGGCAACGGCCGATGCAGTCCCTGGCGATCAAGTGAACTTATTCAAGCTGCGGCCATTCGCGCGGGTGACCGCTAACTCATGGGATGCGGATCACCCACCGGCCCGATGCCTGGACCCACGCAATGATGATGGATGGTCACCGAGTTTGCAGAGTGAAGGTCCCGTACACCTCACGGCGAGTTTAGCGTCTCCCATTGACTCGACAAATGCACCCTACCTTACAGTGCAGCTTAACTTTGGAAATGGACGCTCGCTCATTCCGCAATTGATCGAGATTCAAGTCATCACGGGCACCGACGATGGAACCGAGTTGCCTGATGAGATCCTAGCGTATTTGGATCGCGATCCGGCGATTCGAACACAGGAACAAGCATTTGCTCTTTGGAAGTATTGCTCTTCGGATGCAAAGGAACTGCAACGCGTTCGAGTTGACCTTTCAAATCTTCGCGACCGACTATCGACGCTTACCGAGTCGTTTACAACGATGGTCATGGACGTCGCTGCGAAGCCAAGAGATACATTCATCCTGCATCGCGGTGACTACACGCAGCCAACGGAAAAAGTCGAAGCGGGGACAATTGCTTCACTACCACCGATGCCAGTGAATGCTTCTCGAGATCGACTTGGGCTTGCACAGTGGATCGTCTCGCCCGAGCATCCTCTGACAGCACGAGTCGCGGTCAATCGCTTTTGGAAAATGCTTTTTGGAACCGGGATTGTGGCAACAGCCGCAGATTTTGGTTCGCAAGGAGAGTGGCCAAGCCATCCAGAATTGCTCGACTATCTAGCATCCGACTTCCGTGACAGCGAGTGGAATGTCAAGTCACTTATCAAACAGATTGTCATGTCGAAAACATATCGCCAGGACTCGCGAACAACTCAGGAACTGCTTGAACGTGACCCACAGAATCGCCTTCTTGCACGTGGCCCTAGGTTTCGGCTTCCAGCGGAGTTTATCCGAGACGCAGCCTTGAAGAACAGCGGATTGCTCGTTCAGAGAATTGGTGGACCAAGCGTAAACCCTTACATGCCAGGCGATTTATGGAGAGAAGTAAGTCACTACGGCAGCACACCTGCAACAGCTCAAACTTTTGTTCAGGACCACGGCGAAAAGCTCTACCGACGTAGCTTGTATACCTTTTGGAAGCGAACCGCCCCACCGCCAAACATGGTCGCATTTGATGCTCCCAATCGCGAAGTTTGTACCATTTCACGAGGTAATACAACGACACCGCTCCAGGCATTAGTGACTCTAAACGATATTCAGTTTGTCGAAGCATCGCGGGCATTCGCAGCCAAAATCTTGAGCCAACCCGACCCAAACATAACCAACGATGACGCTCGTATTCGATGGGCTTTCCTTGAAGCCACGTCGCGTCCCATCACGGATCGAGAGCTCGCAATTTTACGTCGCACATTGAATCGCGAGCGACAACGATATACTGGCGACACTGCTTCGGCCAGCGAGTACCTATCGGTTGGTGAGTCACCCATTCCTGAATCCATTCCCGTCGAAGAACTTGCCGCTTGGTCGCAATTGACCGCCGTTCTACTAAACCTCAGCGAGAGCGTCTCCCGTCCATGATCAATCTCCACCAAATCCAACAAAACAATCTCCGACGAACATTCCTTGGCGATTCGATTCGAGGTATCGGCAGTGTCGCTTTGGGCGCGATGATGGCTGGCAATTCATCATGGGCTGCTTCCAAATCGGATGCTGCCAATGATCAATCACAGTCGAATAACGGATTACCACATTTCAAACCGACTGCTAAGCGAGTCCTATGCTTATTTCAAAGCGGAGGACTCTCGCACATCGACTTGTTCGATGACAAACCAATGCTTCATAAGTTTGCTGGACAAGAGATTCCCGCTTCCATCAAAGGCACACAGCGATTAACCGGTATGACGTCGGGGCAATCAGCATATCCAATCGTACCACCGCTTAAATCAGGTAAGAAATGTGGTAAGAGTGGAGCGTGGATTAGTGACTTGCTTCCCAACATGCAAACAATCGCCGATGACATAACTTTCATCAAGACGCTCAACACGGAAGCCATCAATCACGATCCCGCAATCACGTTCATGAATACGGGAAACCAACTTCCGGGATATGCGAGTATGGGTGCATGGGTAAGTTATGGGCTCGGGACTGAGAACGAGAATCTTCCGGCCTTCATCGCGATGGTCTCGCAAGGGACAGGAAAGAATCCAGGGCAGCCAGTCTTTTCCAGGCTTTGGGGAAGCGGCTTTCTCCCATCGTCTCACCAAGGAGTAGGACTCCGCCCCGGAGCGAATCCGGTTTTGTATCTAAAAAATCCACCAGGTGTGGCGGCTCATCAACGCCGAGAACTGCTCGACGATCTTTCCGAACTGAATCGGCTTCGCGCAGAAGATCAAGGTGATCCCGAGATCTTGACCCGTATTCATGCTTACGAAATGGCCTTTCGCATGCAAACTTCGGTTCCAGAGTTAACCGACATTAGTAACGAATCGCAAGCAACCTTGGACGCTTACGGACCTGAGGTTAACAAGGCGGGAAGCTACGCTGCCAATTGCCTGTTAGCTCGACGACTATTGGAACGCGATGTTCGATTTGTGCAGTTATTTCATCGCGGGTGGGATCAACATATCGCAATTGCCAAGCAGTTGCCGAATCAATGCCGAGACATCGATCAACCAACAACAGCCTTACTCAAAGATTTAAAACGGCTAGGCATGCTCGATGATACACTCGTCGTGTTTGCAACCGAGTTTGGTCGAACTGTTTTTAGTCAAGGGAAACTGGGCGACCCAGGTATGGGACGCGATCATCATGGACGATGCTTCAGCGTCTGGTTGGCCGGTGGCGGTGTCAAAGGTGGCTTAGAGTACGGGCTCACCGACGATTTTTGCTATAATATTCTCGAAAAGCCAGTTCATTTACGCGATCTCCACGCAACGATTCTTCATTGCCTTGGAGTAGATCACAGTCGCTTCTCATTCAAGTTCCGAGGCCTCAACACTCGTCTTACAGGCGTCGAGGAAGCGCATGTAGTCAAAGACATTTTGATATAAGGTTAAACTTTGGATGTAAACGACCAGATTCTAGACTTTCGCTCCGCGAAAGGTCGGTGTTATGGCGTCTTTAGTAACAAAGCCTAGTCTTCCAGACTCACTTCGATTGCTGACCGAAGTGACTCCATGCGTGAACGTTGCATACCCATAAAAACTTGTTGCACGATTCCATTGGGATCGATCACGATCACCAGAGGAATTACTGAAGCGTCATATAGCAACGCTACTTTTCCGTCGCTATCCAAGAGAACGGAGCTTTTAATTCCAAGTCGGCTCGCAACACTTGCGGCCTGCTCCTGCGACTCCTGAAGATTGATTCCTAACCACTGACAACGGTCGCCAAAGGAATTGGCAATACGATAAACTTCAGGGAGCGATTCCATACACGGGCCACACCAACTAGCCCAAAAATCCAGAACTACCACCTTGCCGCGATACTGATCAAGACGAATCGATTCGCCTGCCAGATCATTAAGACGAAATGGTGGTGCTTGAACGCCAACCAACGGCGAGCTATCACCAGTCGCTTCACTACCATCGCCACTCTGTTCCCAAGTCGTTGGCGCTTTCGCCATGTTGAACAGCCAGGGATTCTTCGTTTGCTTTTGGGCCTTCATCGAAGTGGTCCCAAAGGAAACTGCTGTAATGTCTTTGACTGAGAACGTGACTTCACCAAGCAGAAGATTCCTGCCAGTCATTACGTTGTTCTCAATAACTTCGATCGCTAATGTCATCAACCCGACCTCGGAAGATTTATCATCGATAAACTCCACTGAGACTTGGTTGTTTATGAGTTTGACATCACCCGGAGTTTGTGGGGGCTCGTCGATATCGTTAGTGGCTTCACGAGGCCAAACAATCGCAGATACACTTCGACGCGGAATCCGAAGCGTTTTGTCCTTGACCGAAAAATCTAACGTCTTATCTCTGAGCTGACTGACTGTGCCTCGCATGTAGTCGCCACTAGTGGTGATTAAAATATTCTCGGGAGCGTTGTCTGATTGGTTGCGTGGAATTGTTAGCAATCGCTCCATCTTGTCTTCATCTAGGGGTAATGGATGCAATCGAGGGTGAAGGAAAACTGATCGCAATTCCCCTTGCTTAAGTAGCGAACCATCTGTGAATTTGGACGAAAAACGGAGCCCCTCTTCGTCAATACTCTCGACATCACCATGTAGCGTTTCGCCGGTACGAAGAACAATCGCAGACGGAATTCTGAAATCGGATGCTTGATTGTCCACCGCACTCGGTCTGCGAATTGAAGTCGGCTTGCCAATAGATTTGAATCTTGCGTGCTCCAACTTGGTTTCCAAACTTCGATCTCGAAGATCTCCGTTCGCACCGGCGGCTATTGTTGCCGGTCTTTCAAAATAAACAGAACGCACTTTGAAAAGCTCACGATCTTGAGAACGTCGAAACGGCTCACTATCGACGTCGAGCAGGACGTGATCCGTACTGAGTCGTAGACTACCCTTACTCCCGCCTGAGAAGTTATTTTTGTATATGCGAAAAATATCCTCGACTTGAAGTTGTATAGGTTGAACAACTCTGTTGGCCAAGAACGACACCGATGAATCGGCTGAATTGTAGATCTGGAAATTCCCCGTTAACCTACTGCCATCAATCGTTTCGATACCGACTATTTCTGCGAACGGCTTCGAATTACTTAATTTAATTTCCGAAGAGGAAGTCGATAAGAGTTCGTTTCGTACAACTTCTGGATTCTTATCCTGACGAGGCTTATCAGTACTCAGATCGTCCTCAGGCCAGCGGCTGGAGCGCAACGATTCAATTCGTAGGCTTTCACCATGATTGACTATTTGGATGCCCGAACAGCGTCGCGATCTTGTAGAGGGTAGCGTGATCCTCGCAAGCTCCACGCCTTGAGTATCCTGGGCAATGGTTATGCCGGTTGAGCTGTCATGAAGAATGACAAGTTCGATCCTTGAATCCAATTCCGACAGATCGCGTACTGCGGCGGTATCCGCTTTTCCATCCTCCTGCTTGGCAAGGACTAGAATCCCATCCCAAACTTCCAAGTGGACTGCGGTTGACGCAGAAGGCTCATTCGGATCAATTCCCATGGCAATATCAAAGCTAGGCTTGCCAGTCCAAGCGACTCTAACATCGACTCGAAATCTTCCCCCAAGATTGAAATCTTTGCGAAGTGTCGCTGCCCGCTGCATTGTCGAAAAACCATCGCGAACAAATTCCCAACCCGTCGGAAGCTGAGTGTTATCGGCCATCTCATCGAGTATTCGAGTCACTGGCCGCGAATCGACCGATCCAGTGGCTTCAACGGTAGAGTACTGGCGCCATCGTGCAGAGGGAATCTCGACCGTACCAAGAGTAATAGACTCAATAGTAAGTGCGTTGGCTTCTGTTCGGACTAAATTTCCAAACACAACATCACCATCGACCATATCAACTCGAACAGCACCGGGTGGATGGCGAAAAGTCTTGAACATCTCCGAACGATTAGTCAGTTGCTGGATACTGTTAATGTTAATGTAAAGCGGTTCCAGGAAATCAGGACACGCCCAGAGCAACGTCTCACCGGTATGAAACCCTGTTAGCTTGCCTGCAATGCACTCACTGTTATTGAAGCGAACGACACCTGTTACTTCGGAGTTCGACCCCGAATCAGAAGCCTTAAGTTCGGTCGTAGAATAAATCAAGCAACCGAAGGTCACCACCGCAAAGAATTTTTTGATGAAATCATGCCGAAAGGCAATATACTCTTGCAACATGAAGTCTATCGCTCGTAGATCGGTAGGAGTTTAAAATTCAGGGCCAACGCAAGCAGTGCCATCGACGTATCGTTCGTGACGCCCAGGCTTCCTTTAAAAGATCCATCGGTTGCTTGGATTGCTTTCAGTCTTCGAACCAAGATGCGGTTCCATTTTTCCCAAATTGCAACGTCACCTTGATAGAGAGCTTGTGCGCGGTAGTACCGTGTGTACTCGGGCCATTGAGAGTCGATTGATTCAAGATCGGAGGATATTTTATTTAAGCTTGGTGTATAGGTTGCAACGTCGCGCCGCTTGGCAATACAAAAGACGAGGGTCGCAATAGAAGATCGTGCCATCGAATCTCCAAACCCCTCTAAACTGCTCGTGTAACCAACCGCTCCTGAGTTACTGCTCATGCTGACAAAGTATGCGATCGCCTGATCAATCGACGAGTCAGGTACTTCGATCCCTGCATTGCGAGCGGCCAATAACCCCATCAAAACAGCTCCGCTCACGGAAGTATCCGCGTCCTTTGCGTCAGGAGAGTATCGCCAAGCATGAAGTGGATTCTTCTTTTGAGAGGTCACTGCACATCGCACAGCAAGTTC
>JANODQ010000493.1:0-8558 GCA_031412775.1 Pirellulaceae bacterium
GTGGAGATGCTCTGATTTATTCGGGGCGCTCGGAGACTTTTTCCAGGATCTCCAGCAGCACTTTATCGACTTCTATCGATTCAGCTTGTGCTTCGAAATTAAGGACCACACGATGACGCATGGCCGGCAGATAGACTCGCCTAGCATCTTCGAAGCTCACGTTAAAGCGACCGTCCAAAAGAGCTCGGACCTTGGCTGCGAGTGCAATCGTTTGAGCTCCTCGAGGACTTGCGCCCCAGCGAATAAATTGGTTTGTTGCTGCCGCGGCGAGCTGTCCGCCGGGATGCGTTGCAAGCACCAATCTCGCTACGTAGTCTTGTACATGGGGCGCTAGAACAACTTGTTTCACCAAAGCTTGCCAACGTAGAATCTCCTCACCATCCATCACTTTCTCAGGAACGATCGTGATCCCGCGAGTCGTACGATCGATGATGGTGTTCAGTTCGGTACGAGTCGAATAACCGACTACGAGTTTGAACATAAATCGATCAAGCTGGGCTTCCGGGAGTGGGTAGGTTCCCTCTTGCTCAATCGGGTTTTGTGTTGCGAGCACAAAATAGGGTTTCTTAAGAACGTGCCGAACGCCTGCAGTTGTTACGGTACCTTCTTGCATGGTTTCTAAAAGAGCTGATTGTGTCTTGGGAGTCGCCCGGTTGATTTCGTCGGCCAAGCAAATCTGCGTAAAGATGGGACCCTTTTGGAATTCGAACTGGCGACGACCTTCAGGGGTCTCGTTGATCATGTTGGTCCCGAGGATGTCCGAAGGCATCAAGTCGGGGGTGAATTGAATACGATTGAAATCCAGATCTAACGTTTCGGAAAGTGTTCGAATCAACATCGTTTTGCCAAGGCCCGGAACACCTTCTAGCAAGCAATGCCCTCCAACAAAAATCGCCGTGAGAACTCCCTGGATGATTTCCTCGTGACCGACGATTACGCGGCCAATTTGCTCTTGGACTGTGTTATATCTTTGCCGAAATTCTTCAGCTTGTTTCTGCATCGTTGCGGCATCAATCATGAATTTTACTCGTTAGGTTTCCTGTTTTGCGCTCGACGTTTGGCATCCAGCAAGCGACTGGTGTAGGACTGGTTTTGTTGTTCGCCGGATAGCTTCGTTTGGAATAGTTTATCTTCTGAGCTATTGGTGGTGTTACCTTGAGCATCTATCTTCACTGAGCCGTAGGCGCTAGCCTCGGGTGTCACTTGAAATATTTTCTCTGCGTCTGAATTTGTAGCAATGTCGGAACCCGTGGCTAGCGCAATCGGCTCAGGGCTTACGGTGCCGCTTTGACGTTGCCGATCGATCTCGGAAGCGATGTCGGATTTGCTGGTTCGCAGTCTATCGAGTTTCGATTGCAGAGCGTCGCCTTTGGAGGAACTTCGAATTTTTCGAGCTGCAAAAAACTCTTTGGTCGCAGTCATCGGATCTAAAGCAACACGGCGGATGAATACGTCAGCAAAGAACAAGCACGCCCCCAATAGTACTGCCAACGGCCACACATCCTCCAGCGAGCGAGCGGGCGCAAGTCCACCACGATAGGGATCAATCGCGAGGATTTCCTGAAGCGAATCTGGTTCTAGAGAATTGGAAAGAGTCCCGCTTTGTCCTCCAACCGGCGTTAGCCCAACGACTTCTTCCAGTAGCCGACGATTCGTTTTTCGGACTCGGTATTCGTTTGAAAATGGGACTGTCAGGCCACTTGTGAGTGGTGCCTTACCCGCCGCGGGAATGATACTGAGTATATGAGCGCCTGTTGCTGAGATATCAAAGCTTCCTTCGTAGCGACCTGGAGCTTTCTGTTTCAGCGTGAATGGAAAAGGTTGGAGGTCGGGTCCAATAGCTGTTCCCGCCATCTCTAAAAAATTGACCATTCGATCTTGCTGATCCATCGCGGTCACGACGACTTGGATCTTCCCATCGCGAATGTTCGTTGCCAGTTGGTACTTCCCTTCGTCGGCCGTTGGACGCATGGTCCATCGAACGAGCTGCGTAAAAAATTGGTCGTACTGTGGCCATGCAGTCCACTCCTTAGTCCATCGATTCCCCGCGTCGCTTGTGAAGACCGCCGTTCGTCCAAGCCCATAAGTCCACGTCGCTAAAAGCGAAGCATTGATTGCATCGGTTGGTAACGGAGAAAGCATCGGCACTTCAACGAGCGAGGACTCCTTCTTCTGTGTGAGCACGAAGCCACGTAAGTTCGGAATTCCATCGCCGATACCCGACATGGCTTCATGTCGAAAAGAGACGACCGGCTGAATGCCACCTTCGGGTTCGAAAAGCAGCGGCCGAGCGACTCGCCGTGCTTCTCGCATGAATATCTTTGGAAGGACTTTGGGGTTCGACGCAACATAGTAGTTGCCACCTGTCGCTTGGGCGATCTTTTGAAGTAGCTGCGACCCAGCTGGCCCGTGGGTTCCCACGGCAACGGTTGAGATCTTGATTCCTGCACTGGAGTATTCAGCAAGCACACCCGCCGATGGTGGCGTGGGATCGCCGTCACTGATGACAATCATGTGTTTCATCGCAGCCGGAATGTTGCGAAGCGATGTTAGAGCCATACCAAGCGACGAATCAAAATCAGGCATGTCGCCAGGTTGCATTCGCGACAGTCTTGCCTTCATCAACGATCGATTCTCACCAACTCGAGCGAGTCCCATGCGATCGCCCCACATCCAAGCGTTCCCGGCCGAATCATACTGAACGACTCCGCAATAGTCCATCGGACCCAGTGAGTCGAGTGCTGCTCGAGCGATCGACTTTTGCCAGTAGTTCCCCTCAGCTAGTTCCGAGGCGTGCATTACCATCGCAAGAGCTCCAACTGCATCGATCTTGGAGTTCTTTACTTGGAAATCGACCGGCATCGCTTCTTCTAGTTTTGTGTTTGCCCATCCACCCGCACCAAACGATTCAGGGCCGCCGATCATCAAGACTCCCGTTCCAAACTGCTGTACGCTTCTGACCAGCGTTTCAATTTGTTCGTCGGAAAAGGATTGGACCTTGGATGCATCATCGCCAACACTTCGGGCGACTCCGGCGAGAATCACGCTGTCGTAGCCTTGCAATTCAATCAAGCTAGAAAACAGATTGCTTGTGTCTCGCAAGTCGCATTCGATATCGTTGCGACGAAGAGCTTCGATCAGTAGATCGTATTCACCAAGCCGGTCCGAGTTCTCGATGACCATGACGCGGCCTTTGCCGCGAGCATAGGAAAACGCCGTTGTGCGATTGTTTTGAGGAATCGAATCCGATTGTGGGGAGTCGGGAGTAAACTCGGCTTCGTAGGTGTAGCCCGCCGGTTGATCGACGCGATGCGGTATGGGAATCACGTTGACATCGCGGTCGAGCGTCACTGGGCCGTCGGCAATTGTTTCGCTTTGGTTTCCTACGCGTCGTGTTACTCGCAGTCGGCCATCGATGGGTTGATTCGCATCTCCTTCAACGTAGCGTTCGATCACAACGCGAGCGTCTACCGATTGGCCTTGCCTTACTTGGCCTGGTACGTCGATCTTGTCAACTAAGATCTCCGCGTTGCTGCTCATCTGAATTGGCACAACATCGATTCCGATCCCTTCATCGGTCAGTCGTTTGGCGGTGGAGGTTGCTGTGCCTAGTGTTTCATTCCCATCGGTGATGATCACGATTCGTTTCGATGAGTTCTCGGGAAAGCTGGCTTGGGCAAGCTTCAACGCCGATTC
This sequence comes from Pirellulaceae bacterium, assembly GCA_031412775.1. Lineage (GTDB taxonomy): Bacteria > Planctomycetota > Planctomycetia > Pirellulales > Pirellulaceae > JAIYDQ01. The sequence continues at coordinate 3,697 of JANODQ010000493.1, forward strand.
CAAATTAGTCGCGTCGGTCTTACCGAGATAGCTTTCCAGCCGTTCTACTGGTGGCAAGCTATCATCGATTGGAGGGAACTCGATCGATGCCTCACGACCGAAGGCGATCAACCCGGCTCGATCTTGACGGTTTGATTGTCGATGCTCCTTCGCACTTGCGATGGCGAACTTCAGCATCAGTTGTCGCTTGGCATTAGGGATGCTATCGCTTTGATCTAGCAGATAAATCACGGTGACGCGATCACTCGTCCACACCCAATGCACACCAGCCAGAGCGGCAATGATCAGCAATGCGACTAACGATCGCAAAGTCAACGCGATTGCTTTGCGGTAGGGGCCAAGTCCAGCGAGCGATTTATGACTCAGCCACCACAAGATAGGAATGACCAATAGCAAGGCAAGAAAGCCTGGGTACTCAAACCCAATTCGCCATTGCCAAGGTGCCATAAGTTAGCCTTCTCGTTTCAAGGCCTGCTCGATGCGATTCATCACTTTGTTTTCACCGAGAGAAATTGCATTCCAGCCAAGTAGACCTCCGGAGGCTTTCGCAACAGCATTAATCTCGTCAAGGATCGTCGATTGCAAAGTCAACGCGTCGGTGATTGGGAGCTTGCTGATGAGTGCCTTGGCAAAGGCTTCCCAAGCTGCGAAAAGTTCGTCGCTAGGTTTATTTTCCAACCACGAAGCAACCAAACGACCCGAGTCGCTTTCATGGCTGACACCATGTTTGGATGCGGCTTCCAAGACGGTTTCTCGTTCGCTTGTTTCCAGTCTTCCATCAGCCCAAGCAACAGCGATCAGAGGGAAAAGCCTAAGGGCGGGAAGCGTTGTCGGAGAAGCTCCCGCTGAGATCAAGGCAGTGATCGATGCTGGGTCTTTTAGTCCACTCAGTTCCGTCAGAGCACTTTCATTGTCCGCACGTTCCAGCTTGACACGAATCGCATCGGTGAGCTTTTTGTCCACTTCGGAAAAGAATTGGTTTTCGAGGGCTGCGCCTCGCTTTTGGAGAGAATCTTCGCTGCTCATCGCTTGGTTTCTGTTTGCCGAATGAAAGAAATAGGAAACGCACTCAGGCAATTCCCAACGTAACAAGGTACACCGCTAACCCTAAATTCTAACCGATCGGACCGGTGTGGGAAGCACGGCGGTTGTGCTCGAATCTAAGGTTTGCAAACGCCACGCAAAACTTGCTGTCGGCTTTGTATCTCAACAATTGTGTGTTAACAGGCTCTGCCGTGGGAAGCTTGCAAAATAGCCGAGTCATCCCTCAGGGTCGTTGAGTAGTTGTTGAAGTCGTTCCCGGAGTACTGGAGAATACAGTTCTAGCCAACTTTCATCGATCATGCCGATCGAAATCATGTCTCGCACATGGACTCGATCTTTATCTCGATACGAAGTCAGTTTCATACAAACTAGGGCTTCAAGCTTCAGGGTGCGGGCTTCTCCCATCAATGCGTACTGATCGATTTGTGGAACGGGTTCCGTATACTCTGCTCGAACTTTCTCGCCGGCAAAGATGACGTGAACTGCATCGCGAGCTTTTGCTTTTGGGCCATCGAGAAACATCGAGACTCCAGCCGCAGCGCGAAACAGGAATCCAGCCGGTTCTAACGCAGCAATCGCAAGCGGAAGCTCGTGACGGTTGAGAATAATGTCGACATCACGCGTATTGCGAACGACCGACTCGTCGACCTGGGAGACCCAGTGCTGTACCGCATTTCCTCCAATGACGGCGTAGGGAACGCCAGCGCGATTCAATGCACCCGTAACGCGATTCAGTCGATCTTTGACATTTTCCACGGCGTTTCCAATCCTGTCCCACAAAGCATCGCCAACATATTTAATCTCAATCATTTCGTCAGTCCTCCGGCAAAATTGTAACAGATTGCAAACTGCGGTGCTCGGAACGGCCTGGTTTGAACGAATCCGTAATTGTCGTTATTATGTGCGAGACCGTTAGTAATGGGAGTGGCAAAATCACAGATACCGTAGGATGGGATCATTGTTCCGTCCGGTTGCTCGCCTAAGAGTAAATTCGCAGTAAAACCATGCAGTTCCTGAATCTCGCCACCTATCGATTCGTTTCGTTAGACAATCTCGCCGAGCGTCGCGAGCAGATCTACGCCGCTGCCTCACGGTTTGATGTGCGTGGCACGGTTCTCATTAGCAGCGAGGGGCTCAATATCTTCGTGGCTGGTCCCGAGGAGGGTGCGCGGCGGTTGATGAAGTTTCTCCAAGAAGATCCTTTGTTCGCTGACCTGACTGCCAAGGAGAGTTGGACCGACTATCAGCCATTTCGCCGCTTGCTGGTCAAGATGAAGAAAGAGATCATAGCCTTCGGACTCGATGCCATTGAACCTGCGAAGCGAACGTCACCCAAGCTATCACCTCAAGAGCTGCGTGAGTGGCTCGATTCAGGAAAGCCTGTTCGCTTACTCGATACGCGGAACGACTATGAGGTCGATTTGGGAACCTTCGAAGGAGCGGTCGACCTGGGCATTCACCACTTTCGGAATTTCCCGCAAGCCATCGAAGCTCTCCCTGAAGAAGCAAAACATGAACCGCTGGTAATGTTCTGCACGGGTGGAATTCGCTGCGAGAAAGCGGGACCGATGATGGAGCAAGCTGGCTTCACCGAAGTCTATCAACTCGATGGCGGTATCCTGAACTACTTCCAGCAATGTGGCAGCGCTCATTATAACGGGGACTGTTTTGTATTCGATCAACGCGTCGCGGTAACTCCTGAACTTCAGCCTTCGGGTGCTAAGCTTTGTTTCGCTTGCCAGCAACCACTTCAGCCAAAAGATCTCCAGTCGCCGCTCTACAAGATAGGAGTCTCTTGTCCAACTTGTTATCGTGACGAATCGCAGCAAGCTGAACGATCGCTCCAAAAGCGACAATTTAAAATAGATGCCTTTGCAATAAATCTTCCCGGAGCAAAACCATACGAGAGTCGGCGACCAATGTATGTCGCTGGTCAGTTCGCAGGTCTGTCGATGATCGAATGGCTGCTTTCGATGCATCACCGTCTGACGCTTGAATTCTGGCTCGAGCAATTGGAGCTAGGCCGCATCGTTTATGGATCTCATCTTCATAGCGCACAGACTCGAGTCGATAAAGATCGTATCGTGAAAGAGGGTGAACGGTTCATTCAGATTGAACCCAATTGTGTTGAACCATCCGTGAATGCAAATATCCGATTGCTTTACGAGGATGCAGCGATCATCGCCATACACAAACCAAGCGGTCTTCCTTCACACGCGTCCGGAAGATTTTGTCGTAACACGCTCGACTATATTCTTGGACAAGTCTACGCACCTGAAAAACTTCATCTCGCACATCGGCTCGATGCAGCCACCTCCGGAATCATGGTTCTCTCGCGTCGTCACAAGTACGCAGGCCCTCTCCAGCAACAGTTTGCGAATGGTACTGTCCAAAAAGTGTATATCGCTCAAGTTCATGGTCATCCGCTAGAAGATAACTTCGATTGCAATGAACCAATCGCTGCAACTACAAGCGAGAAAGGAACCCGAGCGGTAGACCCGGCAGGACTTGCTGCGACGACAAGCTTCTCCGTCATCGAAAGACTTCCGGATGGAACGACTCTTTTAGAAGTGACGCCCCAGACCGGTAGAACGCATCAAATCCGAGTTCATCTTGCACACTTAGGACACCCAATTGTTGGTGACCAGGCCTACGGCGATGCGACTGAGGCGACTGATGTCGATATGCAGGCGGATAAGTCATTCGAAGAGCATTGGCAGCAGAACCCAAGTCTGCTGAGGCTTCACGCGTGGAAACTTTCAATCGTTCATCCAGCAACTAAGCAACCGATCGACTTCGTAGCTAATGATCCAGATTGGTATGTTGCGTCTAGACGTAATGGAGAGCGTGCGCATAAAGTGTCAAGCCGTCCTTAAACCGACGGGCACAGTCCAGAGAGCGGTAACCGGTCTCAGCGAATTCAATTGAAAGAAGCATTTCGTATGTTTATCTCGGTAGATGGAATCGACGGCGCGGGTAAGTCGACGCAAATAGATTTGCTTGAGACATGGTTGTCCGCTCGAGGGGCCCAGGTCGTTCGATTTCGAGATCCTGGTGCGACGCAACTTGGAGAGGCCGTTCGTGAAATTCTTTTGCATCGCGAGGAAATCCCGATCGCCATGCGAAGCGAGATGCTGCTTTACATGGCGGCTCGTGCTCAGTTGGTCGACGAGCAGATTCGCCCTTCACTAGAATCAGGCAAGACGGTTCTATGTGATCGTTATCTACTCGCAAATGTTGTCTATCAAGGTTGTGCTGGTGGGTTGGATATAGAATCGTTATGGGAAGTCGGCAACATCGCAACGGGCGGTTTGAAGCCAGATGTCACCATCGTTTTTGACCTCGACACAGCGATCGCTTTGCAGCGTGTAGGAACCGGACAAGATCGACTAGAAAAACGAGGCTTCGATTACTTTCAAAAAGTGCGACAAGGCTTTTTAGATCAAGTGTCGCGATCATCGACTCACTCAATTGTCATAGACGCATCACCAAGCCCAGTAGTCGTGCATCAATGTGTTGTTGATTATCTATCTACTTTGGAGTGACTTGTCACAGCTTTCGGGCGAGCGACGTGGCGTGAGAAGAAGAGGCTCGAAAGCTGGGGCATCACCGAGTTCACAAAGATATCTCAGATTGATAAACGATAGATAAGTCTTAAAGCGGCGACAAGTCGCCGCAGTCCATAACTATCGCAATCTCTTAGCCCAAGCATCCAGCCATTGAACTAGCATTGCGATGTCTCGCAAATCATTTGTGAGCAAGTGGTCGCTTTGAGGCAGCGTCACCAGACTTGCTTCGACCGACGGCGACTTCCTCGA
>JANODQ010000494.1:0-5103 GCA_031412775.1 Pirellulaceae bacterium
AGGCATCTTGTTTCGATCAACCGACGCGATTGAGTCGCTGAGCAACGTCACTACGATCGCGTTCGATAAGACCGGGACGCTTACGGTCGGCAAACCCAAGCTGTCGTCGTTTCAAGTTGTTGCTCCCTTCGATCGTGAAAACTTGTTAGCACAACATGCAATCATCCAGCAGCGATCGGAGCACCCGCTGGCAGTTGCTATCGTCGAAGCTGCGGCGGTAAAACAACTTCGCAGTTCGTTGGAGGTCACTGAGTTCAATGCTGTTGCCGGTTCAGGTGTCGTTGCAAGATTGACCAATGGCGACCAAGTGCTTGTCGGATCTGCCAAGTTCATGCAGGAGCGAGGCATTGACACGACTCCCTTCCTTGAACAAACCGAATATGCATCGCAGCAAGGAAGCGGATACTTCTTCGCTGCCGTCAACAGCAAGCTTGCCGCGTTGAGTGTCGTCGCCGATCCGATTAAGCCATCGACTCCCAAGGCGATCATGCAGCTCACAAAAAGTAATTTTAAAGTGGCGTTGATATCTGGCGACAACACCAAGACTGCCACGGCTGTTGCCGAGCGATGCGGCATACCAACGGACTTGGTCTATGCTGAAGTTCGTCCTAACGACAAGGCAACCGTGATTCAGTCGCTCAAAGGAAAAGACCGTCGGGTAGCATTCGTGGGAGATGGCCTCAATGACGCACCGGCACTTACCGTTGCGGATGTTGGCATAGCGATGGGAACAGGAACTGACCTAGCAATTGAAAGCGCTGACGTGATTGTCATGTCGGGCGACATCGCAAACATTCCGCGCGCGATTCGACTTTCACGAGCCGTCATACTCAATATCAAACAGAATCTTGCCTGGGCTTTCGGCTACAACATCTTATTGATTCCGATCGCAACAGGATTGCTTCAGCCCTGGCTCGGCCTGAGCCTTTCGCCGATCGTTGCAGGCCTAGCGATGAGCTTATCTAGCTTCTTCGTAGTGACGAATGCGCTTCGATTGAGAGGGTGGAAATGAACTTCACTGTTCTATCTTTCATCCGCCGAAATGCGTTAGTATCTGGTTCTACTGTCAGTGATTTACTTATCAGAAACCGGACATTAACGCGTTGCGGCTGATCGATTTAGAAATGCTTAGCGAGGATAGATGATCGCCGCAAAACATGATTACTCGGGATTGGCTTGGTCACCCAATACTCATTGCCTCGCGTTGGACGGCGTTCGAGGATTTGCGATTTTAATCGTAACGCTTTATCGACTGTGTAAAGAGATCGACCCAAGCAGTCATCCTGCACTTGCTATGATTCGTCGATTCGCGCCGATTGGAGAACGTGGCGTTGATCTATTCTTTGTCCTGTCTGGCTTCCTCATTACGGGAATCTTGCTCCACTCGAAAGACAAGCCGAACTACTTTCGCAACTTCATCGTGCGGCGAGCCCTGAGAATCTTTCCGCTCTACTTTCTCAGTCTCGTTATCGGCTTGTGGATCATTCCGCGTGTATTCGACACGCATGTCTTCGATATGCCGAGAGCCGAGCAATTTTACCTTTGGACCTATACTTCCAACATTCGGATGTCGTGGCTGAACGTTTGGTGCTTCGGACCGTTCGACCATTTTTGGTCACTCGCTGTCGAGGAGCATTTCTACTTCGTCTGGCCAGCGGTCGTGCTGTTTCTGTCGGTTCGCGCACTCAGAGCGACTTGCATTGGAACAGTAGCCGTCGTTGCGATCGCCAGATCGTTTGCATCAATGAATTCCAACTGGGACACGGCGGTAGATGTTTTGACGTTCTTCCGAGTCGATGCACTCGCGATGGGAGCATTGCTCGCGATCGCGCTCAATTCGCCGATATCCCACGCTCGAATTCGGAGCATCGCTTGGATCGTCACACTGGCTTTGTTTCCGTTGCTCATTGGTGTCGCATTGACTGGCAATCGTTTCCTCAGCATACCAAATACACTCTGCCCGCTGTTCTTCATGGCCGCCATGGCGATTCTCTTAACAAGCACAAAGCGTTCGATGTTCGCAAAAATCTTCGAGTGGCTACCGCTTCGTTTCTTAGGCAACTACAGCTATGGCATGTACGTCGTGCAACTTCCGCTGGTCACTCTGTTGCCGATAACTGCCTATACGCAATGGCTACCATCCGATCCAATCTCTCAAAATACGATCTACGTCGCAGTCATGTTCGTCTTGATCACTTGCCTTGCCGTGTTGTCCTTTCATCTTCTTGAATCGCATTTTCTCATACTCAAGAAGTTTTTTGACAATCGAGGCGGAGGCACGACGACTTGAAGCTGTTCCTACTCATGTCCGGCATACTCACTCGCCGTATTTTTGTAGTCGATTAAGAATCGGGCATGCATTATGACAAGCGAATGGGGACGATGATCGCGACCTGCAAGAAGCAACAACGCAGTATCTTCGGCTTTCTTGAAGAGTCCATTACGGCCAAACTTACAGGGACAGCTGCACCTAGCCTGCTAGGTTAGACCATCTACAATCCCCAACACAACCGGATCAGATTTAGAATATCATTGAGATCAAGATCTTCGAGGGAACCGAAGTGGCATTCCTCCCAGATTTAGCTATGCAAAACAGCCGTGTTTATCTATGCAAAACAGCAGTGGCTCGTCCCATTACACAGCGAGAAAGTTCACGACTGTGGGCCACTTAGTGAAGCAAACGAGCAGAAAAAAACCTCGAGTATTACCGAACAAATATTCTGACGGCAGCCAATAGCTCAAAATTATGAAAAAGACTTCGCCGCATCGATGATCCTGCTGTTCTCGCTGCAGCAGTTAGCAAGTGTGACTTCACAGTCGCCTTTGAATGACAACAACCAACATGCCGGGAATGAGAATTTGTACGAGGATGGACGAAATGGGAGCCAGTTGAGGCGGAATGCATTTGGGTAGACGGTCTTGAACGATCTGCATACGTTCAGCCACGTTATGACGGTCAGAGACGGTCAGAGTTGTCTTAACGGCCGGTCTCCATGACCCCGGGATAGTTGCTGGAAATCGAACACATAGGGCTCGGAGATCATGCGACAAGATCAGGCGACAAGAAGCTTGACTGGTAGAATTGCACAATTCTGAGTACAATGAAGCTATGAAACCTCCAATTCTCATCTTGCTCTTGATCGCCCATTTATTGGCGTGTCCGGTGCGCTGCCTTTCGTGCGAAACGACCGCAGCGGTGGGGACGGAGTGTGCGCCAGCGGCGTGTTCTTGCTGCTCCCATGTCGATGAGGCGCCGGTTTCGGAAACGCCCGAACCGTTTAGAGATGACTGCAACTGTCAGAATTGCATCTGCGAAGGTGCAATCAATGATGCACGTGTCGAACTGTCTGATGTGCAGATTTTGGTCAGTTGGGAGCTACCAACGCATTTGATGGCTGCCGCGGTTGCTAGCGACTCTGATTTCTATTCGCCACTCGCGTTTGCTCCGAAAGGGCATTTTCTGCACGGTCGCGATAGGTGCATTGCGCACCAGTCTTGGCTGATTTGAGCCATTCGCATAATCGGAAAAAGTTGCAAGCGGTCTTAAATCGGATCGTTTGTTTCAAGTTACCGATTCTTTCTACGACCTAGTCTGTCGTGCTTTTGGTTTTCTATCGTTTGTTGCTGCGCGAAGTGTCAGCGCCGCTGCGAGTCAATTTCCGCTTGCTCAGTTAACAATAAAAAACATGCTTCTTCCCTGGGAATACGGTGTTCGTAATTTGGCTCGACGGCCTGTGCGGACTGCATTGACGCTCGTTGCATTAGCAACGGTCGTGATGTTGGTTTTCGTCGTAGTGGGATTTATTCGCGGACTAGAACAGTCACTTGCGGTCAGCGGTGATGAGAACGTCGTGCTGGTCTACTCCGTCAACTCGGAAGAGAACATCGAGAATTCGTCGATTGCGGCGCGAACACCCTCGCTGTTAGCTGCAAGCTTGGATTCGGCGGTCAAGCGATACGGCGTATTACATGTTTCGCCAGAGTTGTATCTAGGGACGCGAGTGAAGACCGAAGATGGCGAGGGCGGTTTGGGGCTTGTACGCGGAGTGAGCTTGGCAGCGCCACTGGTGCGTCGATCCGTTAAATTGGTCGAGGGCGTTTGGCCAAGGGATGGCGAGGTTATCGTTGGACGGTTGGCCGCTGCCAAACTTGGAAGTTCCAACAACGCTATGGCGGTTGGCAGAAGCGTCGATTTTGAAGGACAACGTTGGAAGATTAGTGGGCAGTTTGCTGCCGGCGGTGCCGCGTATGAGTCTGAAATCTGGTGCAAACTTGCCGACTTTCAGACCACGACAAAGCGACAAGATTTGAGTTTGGTGGCGATGCTGCTATCGCCGGGCAGTTCTGCAGCAGAGGTTGAACTGTTTTGCAAAGAGCGCACGGACCTGGAACTACGAGCACTCCGTGAAACGGACTATTACGCTTCGCTACAGCAACACTACAAGCCGGTGCGAATGCTGGCGTGGTTCGTCGTCGTCTTGGTGTCTAGTGCGGGAATCTTTGCGGGCTTGAACATGATGTACGGTGCCGTTGCCGGCAGAATTCGCGAGATCGCGACGTTGCAGGCGATTGGCTACCGCCGTCGCGCCATCTTGATCAGTTTGGTCCAAGAGGGCGTTTTGTTGGCGGCAGCCGGCTCGTTGCTGTCGGGCGTGATCGCGCTGACGGTTCTCAACGGGATGGCGGTACGGTTCACAATGGGTGCGTTTACGTTACGCATCGACAGCGTTGCAATCTTGATCGGTTGTGGCGTTGGATTGTTACTAGGCGTCTTGGGTGCGTTGCCCCCGGCGTTAAAAGCGTTGCGAGCTGAAGTCGCAACGAGTCTGAAGGCTGTTTGATTTAACCTAAGTGAGATTTGAAATGAAAATGCTTTTCAGTTTGGGAATGTTGAGTTTATTATTGCTTGCAGTTGGCTGCGGACCGTCGGAAGTGGCGGGCATTAAAAATGAAGTCGGTACAAAATCGAATTCGCAGTATGTCGCCGATACCGAGCCTGCGGGAGCGATGCCAGTCGGCGAAGCTCGCGAAAAAATCAAAGATGGTCAACAGGTCACATTGGTAGGCTTGATAGGTGGTTCGAGCAAGCCATTTGTAGACGGT
>JANODQ010000495.1:0-16447 GCA_031412775.1 Pirellulaceae bacterium
CCTGGACGAGTCATCGATGATTTTGTTGACTTCACTGATATTGCACCCACCGTTCTTGATCTTGCGGGTATCCCTGAATTGGAGAGCAAGATGATGCCGATTACGGGCAAGAGTTGGCGGCCAATCATCGAAAGCAACAAAAATGGCCAAGTTATCGCAAGTAGAGATCATGTGCTAATCGGTAAGGAACGCACTGACGTCGGACGTCCTCATAACCAAGGCTATCCGATCCGAGGCATCGTCACCACGAATCATCTTTTGCTCAAGAATTATGAGCCCTTGCGATGGCCGGCTGGCAATCCTGAAACGGGCTACACTGATACCGATGCAAGTCCCACAAAGACCTTGATTCTCGATCGAGGCCGCATCAACCGAGCTGACAACTACTGGCGATTGAATTTTGGTATGCGGCCTGCAAAAGAGTTTTATGACTTGTTAAGCGATGGTGATTGCGCAAAAAACATAGCTGATTCTCTGTCTCAAGCGGGCCGCATCGCCGAATTGGAATCTCGCATGGAAAAGGAACTGCTTGCCCAAGGAGATCCACGTATGAGCGGTAACGGCAAGATCTTTGACGAGTACACGCCGACGAATAACGATGGCTTTTACGAGAAGTTTATACGTGGCGAGAAAGTCGACGTGGGCTGGGTCAACGATTCGGACTTCGAAAACCAACCAATTAAACCGTGAACTGTAAAACCAAAGTTAGTTATCAAGAAACCAACACCTCCTCCCGGATTTCTAAGAGACGAAAAATGCTAAGCCGTACCATCTTCCCCACTTGGGTTTGCTTGTTCGCGATGCCGATTGCAATGTTAAGTGCCGCAGAGAAATTAAATACTCAGAATTCAAATACTCAGCAATCAAATACTCAGAAATCAAGTACCGATCAACCTAACATCGTCATCATGCTGATCGATGATATGGGAGTAATGGATACGTCGCTGCCGTTTTTAACCAACTCAGACGGAGTTCCAAAGCGATATCCGCTGAATGATTTCTACCGCACTCCGAACATGGAGAGGCTTGCGACCAGCGGCATTCGTTTTAACAACTTTTGTTCGATGAGCGTTTGTTCGCCAACGCGAATCTCAATCATGACGGGCCAAAACGCAGCACGACATCGAACCACCAATTGGATCAATCCCGACTCGAATAACGCGGGCCCACAGGGACCAACTGCTTGGAACTGGAAAGGGATCAAAAAAGAGGGCGTGACTTTGCCAAGCCTGTTGCGGTCCAATGGCTATCGAACCATCCATGTTGGGAAAGGACACTTTGGCCCTCGATCATCCGAAGGTGCTGACCCAACAAACATTGGTTTCGAAATCAATGTTGGAGGTGCTTCCATTGGTGCGCCGGGGAGTTACTACGGGATGCAAAACTTTGATCGTCCCACGAAAGCCAATGCAAAAAAGGGAAAAGTTTCGCAAGCTAGCGTACCTCCAGACCATGCAGTACACGGCTTGGAAAAGTACCATGGCCAGGATGTTTTCCTTACCGAGGCCCTCACACTCGAAGCAAAAAAGCATGTCACCGATGCAGTGAAATCCAACAAGCCATTCTTCCTGAACTTCGCCCATTACGCAGTGCATAGTCCGTTCAACTCTGATCCGCGATTTGCAGCAAATTACCAACAAAGTGGAAAGCCAGAATCCGCTCAAGCCTTTGCAACACTCGTCGAAGGGATGGATAAATCGCTTGGCGATATTTTGGATCATCTTGAAGCGATTGGTGTCGCAGAAAACACGCTTGTCTTTTTCCTGGGTGACAATGGTAGTGATGCACCTCTTGGGAACGAGCATGAAGTCGCGTGTGCGGCTCCCCTACGTGGTAAAAAGGGTTCACATTACGAAGGAGGCATGCGAGTTCCATTTATTGCTGCTTGGGCAAAACCAAATTCGAATCGTGCGGTTCAGAAGCAACTACCGATCACTTCGAACGTGATCCAAAGTCAGCAAGCAGCCGCTTATGACATGTTTCCAACCATTCTCGCACTCACGAACACGAAGCTTGCTGAAAAACATGTTGTCGATGGTAGGCGGCTTGATATGTTGCTCACTGGCAAACCGGACCCATCACGCGATGAAAAATTCCTCATGCATTATCCGCACGCGCCGCATCGGACTGACTATTGGACCAGTTATCGCGATGGCGAATGGAAAGTGATTTACCACTATTTCCCAACCGAAGTTTCTCAAGGAAGTCATTACCAGCTTTTCAATCTTAAGTCCGATCCTTTCGAGCAAAAGAATTTGTCAAACGAGAATCCGATTGAGCTGCAACGAATGATGGAGGGACTTGTCGCTGGTCTAGAAGCTCAGGGTGCATTCTATCCAGTCGGCAAAGAGGACCGATTACCACAGAAGCCAAAACTACCAAAATCGAAATCAACGAAGCTAATTGTTTCCACCCCCTTTGACGAGCCAACTCCTTCAACTCGCAAAGGGCAAATCAGCGGATGGCAAGCTGCGATTGGCGAGTGGTCTGTCAAGGATGGCGCGCTTCATGGCGATGAAGTTCCTGAAGACAAACATGCTGCATCGTGTACATACCGAATGGCCGCGACAGATATAGTGATTACGGCTCAGTTTAAACTCGGAGCCGCCGAACATCTTGCTTTTGGTTGCCGCGATAACATTGCGCCCAATCACCACCTAGCTCGTACTTTCGTTAGCGCGGACAAGGTCTGGATACAAAAAATGTCAGGCATCGCCAAGACAACCAAGGCAGAGAAATTAACGGAACTTCAGACGACCATCGATCGTGAGAAGTGGTACGATTTAAAAATCATTATCCGCGGAGACCATTACCAAGCACACATCGGCGAACATGTTTTGGAAGCACATCATGATCGCTTCAAAGATGCAAAAGAACTTGTCGCTCTAATCGTCAAAGGCCAAGGCGCTCAATTCAAAAATATTTCAATTGCACATGCCGAGTAGCAAACGTTCCAAAACAAAACTCGTGCGGCGTTCGCTCGCACGAGTTCATAAGCGGATGTGTCGGTTTCACGTCGGCCTGATATAGGCCTGATATAGGCCTGATATAGACCTGATATAGACCTGATATAAACTGCGTCGGACCTGCTAGCCACCGGTATTATTTATGCCACAGTTTGCCATGCGGCACCCGAGGCTATCGCCAACGGCTCAGGTAAACAATGTTCTCATTCAGTCTATTTTCCGCCTGGGTCTTTGCCGTTGATCCATGGACCGCCCAGCTTCATGTAATCTGGTTCCTTCAGCAAGCTTCCGGTGTCACCGGCTGTCCAACCTGGGATATGGTTTGGCTTTTCACGCAATCGGGATTTCGCTTCCCATCGCTTGGCCCAGCTTGAGTCACCTTCATGGATCGTCAAGTTCTCGGAATCAAAGTGATAAACTTTTCCCTCGCGATAGCTTCTCGCACCGAGAATGACCGTGGTGATCGCGGCGGCTGCTAAGTCGACAGCGTTGTTGCACATTTGCGGGTCCTTGGCGACCATTGCTTCAATCCAATTCTTGAAGTGAGCATAGGTCGTGTCTTTCACGGGTTCAACGCTGAAGATTTGATCGACAAGCTTGCTGTTACCAGTGACCTGCGGACGCTCGGCGATGAATTTGACTTTGTTGAATTGCTCGCCGTTGGAGGGTTGGAATTCGGCGATCTCGACTTCGTTGCCGTTAACGTCCTTAACCTTGCGACGCTTTTCATCGCCTAGCACCAAGGAACCGTTGTGGCCGCGGATCAACTGATTGACCGGTGTCACTTGGCTGGCCATGGAGGCTGTTACTAAACCTTGCACTCCTTCATTGAAGTCGGCAACAACGGTCGCCACGTCGGGTACTTCGCGGCCATCGTACTCGATAAAGATGCCACCGGCTCCAGTAACTCGACCTGGGAAGCGAAGGCCGGTTGCTTTTAACATCGAAGTTGTTCGATGCACAAATAGATCGGTGAACATTCCTGATCCAAATGGCCAGAAGCGTCGCCACTGGGCAAAGACTTCACGATCAAACGGCCGCGACTCCGCTAAGCCATCTTTCAGCCCAAGCCACAAATCCCAGTTGATATTGGTTGGGTTCATCTTGGGCTTTAGGTCGTAATAGCGCCATTGCCCTTCAGCCGAATTTCGGAAGTACTCGGTTTGGTACATCAAAACCTTGCCAAGCAAGCCTTCTCGTAACATTTTGTTAATCTCGCCCCAGACAGGAAGGCTAGTCGATTGAACTCCGACTTGCATGACTCGTCCTGTTTTCCTCCAAACCTTCAAAACATCGATCGACTCTTCTACTGTCTTAGTCATCGGCTTTTCGCAGTAGACATCCAACCCGGCTTTCATACATTCGATGGCTTGAATGGCGTGCCAGTGATCGGGAGTTCCGATACAGACTGCGTCCAATTTTTCCTTGGCAATCATGTCGCGAAAGTCTTCGTACTGACTGGGTGTATTACCGTTTTGTTCACGAATATGGTCAGAGGCTCGGTCTCGGTGTTCGCTGTAGACATCGCAAACCGATACCAATTCGATCGGCATACCTTCCTTGGCAAGTGTTGCAAGTGTTTTGACGTGAGCCGCGAATCCTCGACCGCCGGGTCCGATAAATCCGATTCGAATCTTTCCGTTCGCGCTGATCGCCTGAGCCTTACCAGTCGTCGCGGTCACCGCGCCCATGGTCGCAGCTACAACGCTGCTCGTTCTCATAAAGTTGCGACGCGAGACATCTGTCGAAAGACTTTCTTTTGGGTTGCTGTTTTGGAGGGACATCGGAGAGGCTGCTTTCAAGAAAGTGGTCTTAGAGAAACAAAACGGAGGTGGGAGTCGCGTTATCTTTAGGTGCTCAAAAAACAGCTACCAACTCGCGACGCATCCTTCTATCTTAGTAGCCTTCGACTCGACTCACAAATCCCCTCGTAGAAATTGGTATAAAGGTTGCCGGATGTGCTTTAGCGGAGCTACTCAACTTCCGAAATTATGTACAACTCACGTACATCTGGCAGGCGGTTCACTTCCTTGGTAACTTTTGGCGCTTTATCCCTTTGAATATATGACCCCGAAAGATAGTGCCGAATGCCGATTCTGACCCAACCCATCAAATGGCATGGTGGAAAATACTATTTGCGAAAATGGATCGTTGGATTGATGCCGCCTCATTTGCATTATGTGGAACCCTTTTTTGGTGGTGGCGGAATCCTTCTTGCCCGCGATTCTAATCGCGATTGGATGTCCGTGGATGGTAAGCAAAAACTTCCTGCCGCGTTGAAAGGATGCAGCGAAGTTGCCAACGATCTCCACGGCGAACTGATCAATTTTTGGCGAGTCCTTCAAAATCGTGACGCGTTCAAAGAGTTTCAAGAACGAATCGAGTTGACTCCATTCAGCGCAGATGAATTCGAAGGCGCCAAAGCGAAATCAGCTTGCGATAATGTAGCAAGCTCCGGAACCAATGTAGAGCGAGCGGTTCGGTTCTTCATCCTCGCTCGGCAATCGCGGCAAGGTTTAATGAAGGACTTTGCGACGCTCTCCAGAAATCGGACTCGAAGCAACATTAACGAGCAGGTGTCGGCCTATTTAAACGTTGTCGAGGGGCTCCCGGATGTGCATCAGCGTTTGCGAAATGTGGTGATCCTGAATCAAAGCGCCGTCGATGTCATTCGAAAACAAGATGGCGAAAACACCTTGTTCTATTGCGATCCACCCTACGTTCATGAAACGCGATCCACGACGGGCGAGTACAAGTTTGAGATGACGCAAGACCAACATCGTGAGCTGCTGGACGTCCTAGCCAGTATCGAGGGTAAATTCATGCTCAGCGGCTATCCAAGCGAGCTTTACCAAGAATGGGAAGTGCGTCACGGTTGGAAACGCCATGATTATCTCATTGATAACAAAGCCGCCGCCGGTAAAGTCAAAGAAAAGAAAACCGAATGCCTCTGGTGTAACTTCGATTCGACTCCAACTCCGCAACCAACAACACGCGATTTGCTTGACTCGGATATCGACTGATTTGACAATTTTTCCTGGTATCCGTCGAAACTTGCAATTGACCCAGAAATCGTTTCTAAACACGTCGTCTTGTCTCGCTGGGACGCGACTTCGTGAGTCAAAAACTAGAAACTATGTTCGTAAAAACTTACGATACAGCGCTCACTGAACCAAATTATCATAAGTTATCAAAAATCGATAAACCATAGTAACTTAGCTATAATTACATAGCCACGGAAAATTCCTGTTGCACCAACTCGTAGTTCATTGATTCGGAAGGGCATGGCATATATTCCAGCTTACGGCGATATGGCTTTTAATAACACTTCACTCGGCTGAAGTGTTACGGCAAGACTTATATTGGTCGTTTCGTTTGGATACAGCAATAACTCGAGTTCTGAGTCCTCGCTTTGCAGCCTTGTACAATTATTCTGGCGGAATGCAAATTGAGTATGTTGAGTCATACACTCTTGCTTATGCCTTGTTTATGCCGTTTGCTTGAGCTGTTGGGATTCGGATTGGCGGCGAAGTCTTGGTGGTGGGTCGCGCCACCGGTTGTGCACCCACCAGTACTGCTCGGGGGTTTCTCGGATGCCTTTTTCAAGTCGATCGTTGTACCACTGTGTGAGGGATTGGACGCTTTCGAGATAGGGTGCCGGCTTCAGTGGGTCAGCGATTCCTGTTACGACGACTTCGAAGTGGAAAGCTTTCCGCGTGCGACGATTGAAACAGACCAACATCGGGGCCTGATTGCTAAGCGTGAAAACGGCGAGCGCTTTATGACACGAGGCGGGCGAGCCTAAGAAGTTGACCCAGCAGCCCTTCGTTCCCGCGTCTTGGTCGGCAAGCAAACTAAGCGTACCTCCCGATTCCAACAAGGCTTGGATTAAATGTGCCGAGCCATCTTTTGCGATGAAGTGCTGGCCGCCCATCGATCGGAATCGCATGACAAAATCATGCAAGTAGCAATTGTCCAGAGGCCTAGCGATCGTCGTCGATGGGAATCCAAAAAGCCCCGTCAAATAGCCAGCGAGTTCAAAATTACCAAAATGCCCCGTAACGAAAATTTTCGGTCGAACGTCGAAGATGAACTTCAAAATCATGCGACGATCTTCGATGTGGTAATAGTCATACCAATTCGTGCGATGAATCTTTCGCGGGGCATGAGCAATCTCGCAAACCATCAACAAAAGGTGATGCCACATTGCGAGTGCAACCGCATTCGCGCGTCGTGGCTTCCAACTAGGAAAAACTCTCGCCAAGTTTTGATGGATCAGCCGCTGACGCGATCCAGCAACGCGATCAAGAAGGTTTGCTAGCATTTTTGACCAGCGATCGCAACGCTCTGGAGTTGTTGCTTGAATCGTCGCAACAATCATTCGAACGAGTAAATAGGCTGAATAATCAACTGCGTGAGTCAGCCGTTCTTTAAGCCACAGAGGCAACATCCTTGTTTGGACCTGGATACACTTTCCTTCGTTGTTCACAAATCTTACCCGCCCGCAGTATATCAACTCGACGCACGTAAAACCATCGCTTAACCTATTGGCAGATCGTACCTCACGGAAGATGGATTCTTAAGGTTGCACGGCATGCCCCCCCAAAAAAGCACTAAGAAAAACACTGCGAAAAATACTGCGAATAACACACAAAACGCTGCAAGCAAATCGGGATGGCTGCCAGGCATTTTTGGAGGATTACTCGGCAGCGCTGCATCACAAACATCTGCTGATGCATCCAAACGTGCCACCACGAGTACCGCTGAAAAAACGAACACGCGAGTCTCCAGCAAAAAAACTATTCAAAAAAACAAACCGAAGATCGCTCCGAGTATCGCCATCATGAAGGATCGGCTGGAAGATATTCTTCGGCATCAGCAAATCGTCCCCGAGGTCTACAGTGCGCGAAGTCGACTGATCCAAACGACCGTGCTGCAGCATTCGCGAGCCATGGCCGATGAAAATTTTTCCGCGACCAGCGTTGCCGATTTGCGACTGATGTCTGAACTCTACGATTCGATCTACTTTGATTCGTCCTGTATCGCGCTGGCCAAGCATTACGGTATGGCGTTTCGGTGGAGCAGTCGAATGACACGGGCTGGCGGAAAAACCACACGTACAGTTCGCCGCGCGACCATTCGAAGGGCAGCCGAGATTCACTACGAGATCACACTCTCCTCGTCACTTTTGTTTCAGACCTTCCAAGAAGATTCGCGTCCGATCAAGGTCTGCGGCAGACTATGCCATCACCGATTGGAAGCCATGCAGCGGATCGTTGAACACGAAGCAATCCACCTGGCAGAAATGCTGGTCTGGATCGATAGTGATTGCGCAGCGGGTCGCTTCCAAGCGATCGCCAATCGTCTATTCGGACACACCGAGCACCGACACGAGCTCGTAACGCAACGTGAACGAGCATCCAAACTGTTCGATATTCGCGTCGGCAGCCGAGTCTACTTTATGCACGACGGACATCCCATCCAAGGTGTTGTTAATCGCATCACCCGTCGCGCGACCGTCTTGGTAGAATCACCTCAAGGTGAAATGTACAGCAACCACAAACGCTACCTAAAGTACTACATCCCAATAACAGCGTTAAAAACTAGCAACTAGTGTCTAGTGACTTCAAAGGTTCCTGCGTTATCGAATAGCTGCGAGCTTGGTTCGTTGATTTTCAAAAGCAACACGCCGGATTGATGAGAGGTCCATGCGTGCTTTTTTCCGATTGCGAAAGGAGTCAAGCGAGCGGTTGTGCTCGGTTCATTCTCCGGTTCATTCTCCGGTTCATTCTCCGGGGCATCGATTGGTATGACGACAGCGATCAACTTTCCTAACGGGAATCCTTGGTGATATTGAATCGAGATTCCTTGAGGTTCGCTTTCCCACGGATGGGGTGATGCTTGGCGAATGACAACGCGTCCGCTAGCCGTGATCGAAACAAGATCTCCTTGCTTGACGAGAACACCGGTGCTTTGCCATCCGCGATTGGATTCAATGGTTACTTGATGGGGAACAGAAGTCAACTTCAACTCGTTAAGATCAATCTCAGGTAACGAATGCTCAGGTGAGAATCCGTAGTCCAAGTCGTTGACGTACGCGGTCCACTCGGCCTGAATACTTAACCATTGCTTTTGAAGCCGATCTTTGAAATCTTGAGTCAGCTTGTGTTCCGATCCGACATGGCTTCGCAGGTTTGGTAAAAAATTCTCGTATAAGGAATCTCGGTAACGCGAGTTCCTGGAAAAGAAGATCATCGCAGCCCAGCTCCACGCATACGGTTCATCCGTTCGGTGGGCTGTGTCGCTGTACCCAAGGATACGATCCAGCGGAGGTGCCGTGCCAGATTCCATCGCAGTTCGGATCATTTTGAATCTTCCCCACAGTGGAGCACTTTCGCGGTCTGTCGGAATCCAATTCATTCTCAGAGAGCCGCTTTGCTCCGACCATTGGTGCGTCGCCATCATTTCGCACATCCCTTCGCTTAACCATGGCGGACCATTTCCGCCCAAGAATCGCCAGAGAAACCAATGCGTCCCTTCATGCAGTAGTAGATGTCGGCGATAGTATGCGGAGGGTTGCTCGAGCATGAAAAGCCGGTCTTGAAGTTGGTAGCCCTCGCGAAAAGCGGGAACTTCGGGCGTGATGTACTGGAGGACTGTAAATCTTTTTCGATCGACGATTAGACAAGCGGTGGCTTGCCCGTCGATCCACTGACTGCGTGGCACCTGAAATTCCTCGCCCCATTGCGTCATGGCTTGATCAAACATTTTGCACAAGTCCGTGATCTCAGGAGTGACTGGAAGATCGGTCACAAGTTTGAGATGCTGCGAGGTAACTTGCGAAAGTCCGTTATCCAATCGCTCGACAATCGCCACCGGAGCTTGTGCCGCTACAAAAGATTGCGGGAGTGCCGCAACGCCCCAGAGCAGCGACAGGTAAGCCAGCGCGGTTGGAAAAAATGCCGAAGCATCTTGAATTCGCATGGTTTTGCTTTGATAGGTAGCGGTTTTTTCGTCGCAAACGGGGAACTCGACTTCGCGCCTGATTGCAGGCAGATAACATATTTGATCTTACACTAAATGCCGACCAGTATCTAAGTGGCATACGCTTCTTATATTTTCTTTCCATTGGTTCATAATCCTTTTGTGAGCCTCACTGACGAATGCTTTGATTTATGTCTTCATCGCCTGTTCCTTCTTGGATTGCAAAACGTACGCATCGCTTTGACTCAAGTGGAATTCGTAAAGTTTTCGATCTGGCCAGTTCGCTAAAAAACCCAGTGAACCTATCGATTGGTCAGCCCGATTTTGATGTCCCGGCTCCAATTAAAGAGGCGTGTATCCAGGCGATTCAAAATGGTAAGAACGCGTATTCACCGACGCAAGGAATCGCGCCTCTTCTCAAGTCGCTTCAGGCATCGATCGACAAACAGTATGGACATTCGGATCGCCAAGTATTCATCTCGTCGGGAACCAGTGGTGGCTTGGTACTCACCATGCTTTCGTTGATTGATCCCGGTGATGAGGTAATTTTGTTTGACCCTTACTTCGTGATGTATCCACCGTTGGTGGAGTTGGTCGGTGGTGTTCCCGTGTTGATTGACACGTATCCAGACTTTCGAATCGATGTGGAGAAAGTGCGTGCCGCGATTACTCCAAAGACAAAGCTCGTCCTGTTCAACTCCCCAGCCAACCCGACGGGTGTGATGGCAAGTCCTGAGGATATGAAGGCTATTGCAGAGCTGTGTCGTGAAAAGGGCGTCGCGTTACTCTCGGACGAACTTTATAGCCTTTTTACGTTCGATGGACCGATGCGTTCACCTGCCGAGTTCAATGACCAAACGATAGTCATCGATGGATTTTCCAAGACGCACGCAATGACCGGTTGGCGAGTTGGATATGTTCACGGTCCGGCCGCGATCATCCAAACGATGTTGAAGGTCCAGCAGTTCTCGTTCGTGTGTGCACCGCAACCTGCACAATGGGGAGCGATCGCCGCGATGGACTACGATATGTCTCAGCACCGCCGCGATTACACCGCCAAGCGTGATAAGATCGTAGACGGATTGAAGGACTACTATGAGTTCACCAAACCAGGTGGCGCTTTTTATCTTTTCGCAAAAGCTCCATGGGGAACTGCGACCGAGTTTGTTCATCATGCGATCCAGAATGAGCTGTTGATCATTCCTGGGAATATCTTTTCAAAACGCGACACGCACTTTCGAATCTCTTTCGCCGCCAGCGAAGAAACACTCGACCGCGGCATTGAGATACTTCAGAGGATCGCAACGCGTCCGAGTTAACGACCCCGCACAACGAACGGACCATTTCCGATAGTCGTAGATTGTTTGGAGTGCTCAGAGAAAGATCTCTCTGCGCTTTTTTTCTAAGCTACTCAAACTCGGCGACTAATCGGTTGATGATTTGTTTTGCGGAGAATCGTTCGGCTTGTGCGGCGAAGGTGGTGATGATTCGATGCGTCAAGACAGCCGGTGCGACGGCGCGAAGGTCATCGCTGCTGACCATAAAGTTTCCATGGAGTGCGGCTCGTGCTTTGGCTCCGAGGATAAGATTCTGAACTGCTCGTGGACCTGCTCCCCAACTGACGAGCGGCTTCAACCATGCGGGCGCTGTCTCGCCATCGGGCCGCGTTCGCCGAACGAGTTGTGCCGCGAAAGTGTAGATGTGCTCGGGAACGGGAATACGCCGGACAAGGAGTTGATGAGCGATAATTTCTTCTGCTGTCATCACTGATTGCAGCTTGGGCATTTCTTCGCCTGTAGTTCGCTTGGCAATCAGGATCTCTTCCTCTTCGCTAGGGTAGTCGAGCTCGATGAGCGACATAAAGCGATCCAATTGGGCTTCGGGGAGCGGATAGGTGCCTTCTTGTTCGACTGGGTTCTGAGTTGCCAAGACCATGAAGGGCGAATGGAGCGTGAACGTTTTTCCGAGCACAGTGATGCGTTGCTCTTGCATCGCTTCGAGCATGGCGGCTTGCGTTTTCGGAGGAGCGCGATTGATCTCATCGGCGAGAACAATGTTGGCAAAAACGGGACCGGGAACAAACTGCAACTCGCGACGACCACCGGCTGTTTCTTGGAGGATATCGGTCCCCGTAATATCCATCGGCATTAAATCGGGTGTGAATTGAATGCGGGAAAACTGGAGCGACAGGCACTCCGAAAGGCTGCTGACCAACAGCGTTTTTGCCAAGCCAGGCACGCCCATGAGCAAAGCGTGACGTCTTGCGAACAAGCAAATCGCTAACTGATCGATGGTCTCACGCTGACCAACAATTACTTTGGCGAGCTCTTGCGAAAGTCGGTCAAAAGAGGTCCGGAGGCGACTAATTGCATCCACATCGCCGTTATTTAATTCGCTTTTGTCAGCGATATTGTCCGCTGTATCGCGGATCTGATCGTCGGAATTGGACCGGAATCTGGTCTGTGACATGAACCGCTCTCGTGTTTCAGGGGTACTTGTTGAGCGGGAAATTGTCTTTCCCGTTACTTCCTAGTGGGGGTGACACTCCAAGACGCGGGCAAATCGCGTCGCAGTCTGACATTACTGTTTACCTTGAACTCAAAGCTATACAACCGTTTGAATTTTAAAATTTAAAAAACTACAGCCATCTCAAGAACGATTCACAAAAAGCCATTCACTTTGGGGGGCGTTTCGATCATAATTCATAGTTCGTCGGTCCTCCTGCCTCCTCAATTGTGATGTACGCAGTCCACTTCGCGGTTACCCACACAGCGGTAACACTGCACCCGGGACACGCTTCCAACCAGTCGCCAGACCATTCAATATAACAAATGTCTAAATCTTCGTCGGGCCATAGCCGTTTCGTCACGGGAACATATCGATCCATCGGTTTCTGGGGAGTCTTGTCGCTCGTTTGCCTTCGCGTTTGTGTCGGTTGGCATTTTTACATGGAGGGGGTCGCGAAGGTCCGCGAGGGTGGTTTTTCCTCAGTAGGATTTCTCAACGCAGCCAAGGGTCCCTTGGCACCTGCCTTTCAAGCAATGATTCCTGACTTCAGCGGAACGATTCGCCTCGACAAGGCTGCAATGGAAGTTGCATATCGAAAGTACGCGGACCAAGTCAAAACCAAATATGGCTTCGACGAAGCACAACAAAATAGCCTGACGAAAGAGGTCGCCTCGGCTATAGAGCGGCTCGACGGAGTCTATGGTCAGTGGACTTCTCAGATCAATGAATACCAAGCTGGATTCGAGCGAGTCTCACTGATGAGCGAAGACCCGAAACGAATCGGAGTCGAATCGCTTCGGAAGCAACGGGACGAAGTGGAAACAAAATGGCGTGGGCTCGTCAAACCAATTCTCAGCGATATCGATAAGATCGGAAAGTCGCTGCAATTGAATGTTGCCCGAATCGCAACAACCGAACAGTTAAGCATCGGAGGCGAGTTAGCTTTCAACGCTCCAGGGGCGGGTCCAGTGAGTGTGGGCTTCGTCGACAAATTTATTCCAATCTTTGATATGTCGGTCGGAATCTTGCTGATCATCGGGCTGCTGACTCCGGTCGCTGGTATTGCTGCTGGGTTGTTCCTGGCGTCGGTCGTGTTGACTCAGTTCCCAGGCTATCCTGGTACGCTACCAACCTATTATCAAGCAATTGAAATGATGGCTTGTTTTGTCCTTGCTTTTACTGATTCCGGTCGCTACGCAGGACTGGATTTCATTCCGTGGAGCTTCTGGAATCGCGGTGCGAACAACGCTGCGGTCCGAGCGGCCACAACCTAGAAAAATTGTGGACGTGTTTCGTTGCAGTTTTTGCATCCTTGCACCGGAAACATCGCGTTACTTGTCAGAGATTTAAAATTCACAGATTAAACAGTTCGAATTCGACTCCCACTTATTATTTTTTCTTAAGCAAAACTTAAACGGAAAATCATGGATCAGCTCAGCCCAGAAGACCGCAAAATTGGTATCGACAACTTTGACGAAGCCGTTGGATTCACCAGGCGTGAGTTCCTCCAGGGTGTGATCGCTGCGGGAGCGGTTTCAGGAGCCGGCCTGGGTGCGATGTACTTTGGTTACAACAAAGTTACTGACCCAGTTCGCGTTGGAGTCGTCGGAACAGGCGATGAAGGGAACGTATTGATTGGTGGTTGCTCGCCTGACTATGTTCAAGTCGTTGCGATCGCCGATGCGCGGCCTTTTGGTATCCACCGCGCGTTCCACGGGGATTGCTCGTCACCTATCGCTCAAGCGGCACGACCAGGCTTGATCAAGAAGGCCGGCTATTCATCGGAGGCTGAAGCACGCAAGAATGTCCAAGTTTATACGGGACCAGACGGCATTGGTAAGTTGCTTGACAATCCAGACGTAGAAGCCATCATCATCGCCTTGCCTCTCCATTTGCATGCTCCAATCGCCATTCAAGCGATGATTCGTGGTAAGCACGTTTTGACAGAAAAACTGATGGCTCACAACGTCGCTCAGTGTAAAGCCATGGGCCGCGTATCCCATGAGCTGAAGGCGAAAGACGGTGCTGACCTGCATCTTTCGACCGGACACCAACGCCACTACAGCGTCCTCTACGATAATGCGGTTCACACGGTAAAGATGGGAATGCTTGGTCAGTTGACACATATCCGTGCTCAATGGCACCGTGGCAATCTTCCCGGCGGAGACTCGTGGCAGCCACCATTGCCCGGCGTTGAAGACTTTGTAAAGGGTAAGAAAGTCGATCGAGTTCTTAAAGAGTTGAAGAATTGGGAAGTTCAGTTAGCAGAAGCGATTAAGAAGGGAAGTCCTTCTGAAGTCGAAGCTCTCGAAGCCAAGGTCGCGCAGTGGCAAGCTTGGTATGCCGACCGCGGTATTGATGCCGAACTCTTCGGATACATCTCGACAACGATCGGTAAAGACAGAGCTCGAACTGCGATGGAAGAGCTCGTCCGATGGCGATTGTTTAATCGAACCGGTGGTGGATTGATGGCAGAACTTGGAAGTCACCAACTGGATGCTGCCAGCATCTTCTGCTCGGCCCTTCGTACTGATGGCAAGAAGGCTCATCCGATCTCGGTTCACGCGATTGGTAACCGACAAGTCTTCCCGATGGATCGCGATGCTGAAGATCACGTCTTCTGCTCGTTCGAATTCCCCGGACCTGAGTATGATGGCCGCTTCGATGTTGGCTACGAAACAGAAAACGGTGGTAACAAGGTTGATCCATACTCGGTCGATCCCAACAAGAAGATTGTTGTCACCTATTCGTCGATCAACGGGAACGGTTTTGGCGGCTACGGTGAAGTCGTCATGGGTACCAAGGGAACGATGATCTTGGATAAAGAGCAAGAAGTGATGCTCTACGCTAAATCGGATACGTCTGCTTCGGTTGGCATCAAGCCAGCAGGTGGTGGATACGCGCTGGATACCCAAGCGAGCGGCGGTGCGGCGGCTCCGGTTGCAAAAGCTGCTGCTGCGGGTCCTGTCAGCCGTGGTTACACAGAAGAGATCGAACATTGGGCCTACTGCATTCGAAACCCATCTCCTGAGAACAAGGTCAAGTGCTACCCAGAAATCGCGATGGGCGATGCGGTGATTGCTCTGACAACCAACGTGGCGATTCAGCGCGGACAACGTGGCGAGGCTGGCTTCGTGAAGTTCCAAGAGAGCTGGTTCGACATCGATTCGGATGAGACTCCAGACGGAAGTTCAGTTGCTGACGAGCTCACGCAATTAAAAGCCTACAAAGTATAAAGGATAGGAAATCCCGCTGAATGAGTGACACACACGTCGATTCAATGTTCGACCCGAGACGGCAGGGAATCTCGGGTTCGAAGTTTACGATCGCGTTCGTAATCCTACTCGCGTTGGGAGTGACTTTTGGGTTTCTTGCGGCCATCCGATTTCAAAAAACGATGACCGCTTTCGACGACGTTCGATTGAAGTGGCCCGCAGCGGCTGCTTCGATCGATGATCAGATCCAATCGATCGACAAAACGCTCGCTGGTCTAAAAGATCCAGTACCCGCTGATTCTTTGAGCGGCTGGACCAAGGCAGTATCCGATTTCCGGCAGTCCTCTCAATACGATCGCCAAGTCCTTCAACTGGCCTCGCTCCTTGAAAATTGGAAAACCGTCCGCGACGCGGCGTCGGGTGAATCCAAAGTTTTGTTTCCAGAACGCACACAAGCCGTCAACGAATTTATCGAGGCTGACTCGGCACTCGGAAGCCTGCAAACAGATACGCTCGGGAGAGTCTGCCAGGCGGTCTTCGGGCTAAATCTATCAAATCGAGTTTTTCAAAAGCTATAAACTATCTGCAGCAGCGCAAGCCTCGAATTGCCACAATCGATTTGGCGTGCTTCGACAATATTGGTACGTATTGCTATTGCCATTAGTTTTGTGACGGGTTTTACGGATAGATTGGGCGTTGTTCATTTAGTGGCATATATTCGATAAATTTTTGGAAATGGGTTCATGGTCCTCGATAATCCGGGTGGTATGTTTT
>JANODQ010000496.1:0-5683 GCA_031412775.1 Pirellulaceae bacterium
CCGAGACTGGTTTCGAGGGATCGACTGGAGGGATTTAACTTTGGGTTACCCGCGTAGAGAATTGCGAATCACTGCTTCGATTCGAATACTCTGGGTGATCTTGTTTTCGAACATCGGAGGAGAAATCCGTGGCCAAGAAAAAAGCTGGAGCAACTAAGACCGCCGCCGCCCCTAAGAAGGCTGCTACCAAGAAGAAGGCTGCTAAGAAGGCAGCGAAGAAGGCTGTAAAGAAGACAGCAACCAAGAAGGCTTCCAAGAAGAAGGCTGCTAAGAAGAAGGCTGCTACCAAGGGAGCTTAGTCTCACTGGTACCGAAGCGTTAGTCGCAATCTGCGAGTAACGAAAACCAAAAATCACACTTCGCCGTGAATCGACTCCTGCAATGAGTTTGATTCAACGGCGATTTGTGTTTTATGACCCAGTACTCGATGCCTCAGGTGCAGTGCCCTGTGGATAAAGATTCGCCGATGCCAGAATTCGTTTTGCGGCTTGTTTGAGTTGCCAAAATCGGAATTGCGAAAATCCAGCAACCTGGGAAAGCAGACACGGCGGGCGACAATGCAGAGTCGCAAGCGAAACTGCTGCTCCACCCCAGTAGGTCTTGTACTTCTCATCGCCACGGAGCGTGTCGTAATAGTGTACTCCCCGCTCGATCGCGTTCTGGATCGATGCAATTGTTAGAAGATGCCCTGGTTCGAGCTTCATCGCCTCTGGGTCTATACCAGACTGATAGATAAACAGAGTATCAGTTCCTTTAAGCACCAGATGCGTCGCGACGGTTTTGCCCTCGACTTCACACCTGTCGATCCTCGCTAAGCCGCGCTTCGACAAAAGCTCCACTGCCTCGGTCAAAAAACTTTTAAAGCGGGCATTAGAAAAACATCCCGGCTGGTCCAGCATGACTCGCCTAGCCTGATGAAGTCTCTGAAGCTCGCTAAGCCTTGTGAGAATGTCGCTGCTTTGATCGATATTGGTCTGAGCAGTATCAAGCAGTGTCGCACCTTCTTGATCAGTGCTGTACCAGCTTACAATTCCAGATCGCAACTTGGACACTAGCTTTTTGCCTTTGCGTTTTGCAGAGTCACCAAGGTTTTGCAAGTACTCGTCCATGCTATTGGGCAGCTTCAATCGAAAACTGCTCGTGATAGGCTGTAACCAGTTTTGGTATCCCCGGTTTTCTGTGCTGCGACAGAACTCATCGAGCCACGGAGCGTCTGCTTCAACCCCTTCGATAATGATGCAAGTACTTTGAGTTGCCGAGTACTTCTTGCAGAAACTTGTGAGATACTCCGCGACCGCGATCGAAACATCTTTTTCACGACCTTCTTGAGAAAGAATGCGGATGTAGTCCGAGCAGACCTCGCCCGAACCTAACGAGCGAATCGCGACACTTCCAAATTCTCTCTCTAAGTAAAACGGAGCAATTCCAACAACCTGGCCATCGGTGTCTTGGCACTGGAGCACCATGAGTTGATTGCTCTCTCCAAAAGCTTTCCACCATGACAAAAGCCACTCCGGAGAATGCAACGGATTCTTGCGGGCGAGCGTTTGCCAAGCCTCGGCGGCTGCCCAGGCGGCGTCGAGCGTGTCAAGACATATTAATTTCATGCTAGAAGCCTAGGATGCGCTACATCGCAAGAATCACGTGAAGCCATTTGAATCACCGATTCCAGAAATACATTTCTGACATCCGTTACGATTAAAACGATTTTTCGGGCCCCGACTACCAAGCATCCGACGGACCCATTGCGAGAGATCGCTTTCCACAAAGCTTAGAAAAAATTTTCCGAGTGACCTAACGTGTCAATCGCATCGACGATTCATAGGTTGTGGTCGAGAACAATCGCGGCCACAAGTACGAACCAATTTCATCACACTGAAGAAAAAAGACCTACGGGAAAATTAAAGCCATGGCCAAATTCTATGTTCAAAGCGGGACCCTGAGAGCAATTGTCGACAGTGCAGATGCACAGCGAGCAGCGCTCTGGGCGATCCATCAAGCTATGCAGCAGATCGCCCCCATCGAAGATCCATCCGATCACGATCTCGATCGCTCCCATGTCGATTGCTTCTCAACTTCAGTACAGCCGAACTTTATCTCGCTTGGCGATACCATTATGCTAAGCGAAATCGGCTTCGACCATGAAGCTCACGTATCGGTGGACACGTTCCAAGCGTTTCGCGAGTGGCACTCGCTTTGGCATGCCCTCGAAAAACTAGAGTCGCTCATGTAGTCTTTGCAACAGCCGTTTTCCTAAGCCGTACTAGCCCAATGAACCGATCGTGAAATTTTTTTACACCGACCATTTCGATCTTCCACTCCCTGAGGGTCATCGATTTCCGATGGCGAAGTATCGACGACTGCGACAATCGGTCGTCGATAACCCGCTTCATGAGGGTGACATCATGCTGGTCCCCTCCGCTGCAACACCTGAACAACTTTGCTTGGCGCATGATCAACAGTACGTCGATCGTGTTTTGGCTGGTGAGCTAACCGACGCAGAGATCAAACGTATTGGCTTTCCGTGGTCAGAAAGAATGGTCGAGCGTTCAAGAAGAAGTAGCGGAGCAACCCTTGCTGCTGCGAGGATTGCACTTCGCGAAGGAGTCAGCGCGAACCTAGCAGGAGGGACTCATCATGCGATGCGTGCGACCGGCGAGGGCTACTGCGTCTTTAACGATGCGGCTGTTGCCATTCGCACTCTGTTTCACGAAAACGCCATTCGGAACGCCGCTGTTGTCGATTGCGATGTTCACCAAGGGAATGGCACAGCAGATATTCTTGGATGCGATCCGAATGTTTTCACGTTTTCTATCCACGGAGAAAAAAATTTCCCACTCCGAAAGATGCCAAGCCATCTCGATATTGACCTTCCTGACGGAACGGGTGACTACGATTACTTATCAGCACTCGCAACAGGACTTCAAACCAC
This sequence comes from Pirellulaceae bacterium, assembly GCA_031412775.1. GTDB lineage: Bacteria > Planctomycetota > Planctomycetia > Pirellulales > Pirellulaceae > JAIYDQ01. The sequence continues at coordinate 2,933 of JANODQ010000496.1, forward strand.
GCTTGCTGCTGGACCTTACGATTTAGTCATCTACCTAGCCGGTGCAGATCCTTACGAAGGGGACCGCTTGGGCCGATTGAATCTTACCAAAGAAGGCCTTCGGAGGCGCGACGCGATGGTATTGGAGGCACTGCGAATGCTCCGAACACCGGTAGCGATCGCAATGGCTGGCGGATATGCACCAAACATTCAAGACATCGTCGATATCCATTCAGCCACACTGCTTATCGCGAGCCAGATGCAACGCGATTGGCCAACTCAAATCAGCCCCTTTACAAAAGTGTAGCGAAAATAACGGCTGTCATAACATGCGTCTGACCTGGCAAGAGAGTGATCGCGCAATCGCCAACATTGGCCGATTCAATACACAACATTTCTTTCCATTCATCGTCACCAAAGTCGGGCATCCGAGCACTTTTAGCTATCCACGGATTCCACACGATAGTCGAAAGCGAGTTTTGCTTTTCGACAACGATTGTTCGACTAAAACCAGGATCACACAAGATGCACGTTGCAGCGGTATTCTGATAGACGCGGTCGAGTTCCGCGGCAAATCGAATCGCTTTGCCTTCAGCAGTTGTCGGTGTCGTACCTCCGACTTTATCGATGTAGTCGCTCGATTCGAGCCCCTCAATACTGACGGTGTGAATGTCGCTTACGGATAGATACGTGTGGAGAGCGGCTTCAAAACTCTTACTGTCACTCGCATCCTCTGGTAGAGAAACTTTCAACTCCATCGAAAGCTTCGCTCCGACCGTCACGGCAAACGTAACAGAAAATCCATCGATAGCAGTCCCCAGACAAACGGTTGTGCTTTTATCGGGATTTGAGACCGCCGAAAGAAAATCCCACGCCTGAATTCGAGCGGACCCATGAGCCGGTGCTTTAGGATCGGATGCATGTGCACCAAACCACGGAAAACAAATCGGCACGCCTCCACGAATCGGTTTTGATTCCTCAAAGAGCGACTTCGCACTCATCCAAAGAACTGGCTTTGCCCCAGAAGGTTGATAAGCCGCCACATGAGCCCCCTGCATGTAAATTTGAGCCGTAGCAAGTGGCGTATCGATCACCGCTTTGACTAAGTCTCCCTCGGTGCTCTCAAATCTTAAACCTTGAACAGAAAATTTTTCTTTTAAGCTAGTAATCATCATTTGGGAATTCAATTAGTAGTAGGTGCCAGTGAACCTGTCGCCCATGGCCAGTCGCGGGGCAGACGGGCGCGGGGCAGACGGGCGCGGGCAGATTGGCTGTCTGTTAGCGGGTTGGTTTGAAGGCTGGGGCTTCTGCTTTTCCGTCGGCTAGTACAAAGGCTAACAGATCGAGTATCTGCTCTTTGTCCAATGTGTTCAGCAAGGCAACTGGCATGACTGATACTTGGGATGGCTCGCGTGCGACGATGGACTTCCGAGAAATCTTCTGTTCTTTTGCATCGAGGGCTCCCGATTGGATCGTGATGGAATCGCCATCTTCTGCAACGATATTGCCGCTAACGAACACGTCATCCTCCAGTTCAAAATTGAACTTTCGATACTTGTCCTCAATGTTGCGAGAGGGTTCCAGTATCTCTTGCAGTATGGCCTTGGCATCGCCTTTGTATTTGGCGAGCGTATCGATTGTCTTTGGTCCAACCGTCGGGTTCGCTGGGGCTGCATGGTGCATTGCGTGAGCTTTCCCATGACTGGCGTCCATGCTCGGAGCAGACGATTGATGACACTGCGCGCAACCAAGCGTGTTGAACAGCAATTGTCCTCGGAAGTAATTGCGATTCACTGTAACGCGACCTAGATCTTTCTCAAGGTCGGCAAGCTTCCATTCGGTGATCTTGGTCTGCACGGGAGGATTCTTGAGTAGGAATTCCTTGAGGTCATTCGTTACATAAAGAACGCCTCGCATTACCAAGTGGTGTCCGGGGAACGAACAAATATAAGGGTATGCACCCTCGGTCGTTGGAGCTGTAAACTCGATGACTTCCGACTGGCCGTTGTCGACAAGTTTACTTGCCCAAAGAATATCTGTGCTTTCTGGTACATAGCCAACCGAGAAGCCCCCAGCTCCGAGTGCAATTGCCTTCAAGCCGACGTCGTCCGCCGTTCCAGGCTTCACGAGTAAGATGTTGTGCGGCATAAAGTCAACATTTGCAAACGTCAGCTTGACTTTCTTACCCGGTTTCACAGTGAGTTCTTTGACGTCGTACATCATGCGTTCGCGGATTGTTCCAATGCGGATCGTGGTCAATTCCGGTGTGTCGCTTAGGATACCGGACTTCTCAGCAGCAGCTTCCTTCTCGGCCGCGATCACGCCACCTCGCATGGTGCTTTCGACGTTGAACCATAAATGCTTTACCGTGTTTGCTGCGATCCTTGCGTGAGGTTCAGGTGACTTCAAAAGATCGTTGAGTAGGTCAATGTTCTTGACGTTGTGCTGTTGGTGCAACCAAAGTGCTTCGAGCAAATGGTGTGCGTCTTCTTGTTTGTTCCTGTCAAATTGTTTGATCCACACGTTGGTGGCTGCGATGACTTCTTTCGAGTCGCGTTCGCTGAGTTCAACACGTGTGCGATGTCGAATGCTATCGACGGGCGACTTCAAGTTGTCTAACAACGAAAGAATGGGCTGGCCGTCTATAGCGACTGGTGCCTGCAAAGGTCGACCTAACGCGGTCATGCGGTAGATGCGACCGTGAACATGGTCGCGGTTGGGGTCACGCACGTTGTGTTGCATGTGGCCGATGATCACGTTGTGCCAGTCGGC
>JANODQ010000497.1:0-6193 GCA_031412775.1 Pirellulaceae bacterium
AGAACCTGAGCATCGAACCAAGGGCTTGTTCATCAAATCTCCAGTTATGAAAGGGTGCAATATCGAATGACAGTAATCATTTACTCAAAAAAATCTCATTTTGGACGATCGCATGAATGAGCGAGCGGAGACCATAATTCGACTTCGATGCAACTTTGAGGATTGCAGATACATTTTCGCGATCCGCAAACTCGATCGCATGACCGGTTGAGTATGTAAGCATTCGTTCGATCACGTTTCGAACGATCGGTTCAGGTCGTTCGAGTATCAATCGCTTAAAGTCCTCTAGATTCCCAAACGCCTCACCTGTCGGCAGTTTATCGCTCGAATCGACCATGGAACCGGGCTTGAAGCGATTTAGCTTTTTATTTTTTGATGCGTTGATTTCAGCAAGCTTTTCGTCTGAAACGACGACGCGATATCGATCACGAAAGCCACCGATGACGTCATAGTTTTCCATTGCATAGCCGGTCGGATCGATCTTGTTGTGACACACCGCGCACTGATCGGCGGCCCGATGCTTGTCAAGTATCTCGCGAATGGTGGTCGCACCGCGAATGTCCGGTTCGATTGCGGCGACATTCATTGGTGGTGGTGGTACTGGCGCGCCCAAAAGTCGTTCTAACATCCAAACTCCACGTACGACCGGTGAAGTCGTCGTACCGTTGGCGCTTACTTTGAGGATGGCACCCTGCGCTAATAAGCCCCCGCGATGGCTGTTTGGTGGCAACACAACTCTCTGAACATCCAGACCCGCGACAAGTGGAGGGGCCTGATTTGTCGTCGAATAGCGAGCCTCGGCATGTACGATCTTGGAGGGATCGCTCGCGACCAGTTGGTAGTGCGCGGCAAGTCGTTGGTTCAGCATTCCCCAATCAGAATCAATGAATGAAAGGACGCTCAAATCGTTCCGAAGAATTTCTTCAAAGAACGCCTGTGTCTCACGAAGCATCGAAACTTGCAGCAGTTCATCAAACTCTGGATAAAGCAGTTCGTCTGGCGTGGTGGCGTCGATTTGATTGAGTGCCAGCCACTGCGAAGAAAAGTTCTTTATGAAGGCTTGTGCCTTGGGATCATCAAGCATCCGTTCCACTTGTTGTTGGAGTGCGTCGGGATTTGCGAGCTTACCCGATGCGGCCGCTTCAATAAGCTGAGTGTCAGGCATGGTACTCCATAAGAAATAGGAAAGACGCGACGCGAGCGCATATCCATCGAGTCGACCTGGTTGGCTATCAAGCATCAGGAAGCGCGGTGAAACAAGGATTGCTTTCAACCCCGATCTCAACGCCTGTTCGAATGTCGCCCCGCTGTTCAGTTGGGCCGAGGCGAGCGCGATGTAAGGCTCAAGTTCATCGGCTTGGATAGGTTCGCGAAATGCGCGCGGTGCGAAGTCGGTTAAGAGTCGCTCGAGGTCGGCCTGGGTGGCAGTGTGGGGATCGATGTTTCGCAAAAGTTTCGTCCGGCTTTCGGGTGGCCAACGATCACCACCCAATGGACCTTCAATCTCGATCCAGTGTACCTCCAGGGCGGGACCATTGGATTCCTTCATCCCACCTTTAACCGAACGTCCTGGCAGTCCGTAGGGTACGATCTGAAAGGAATCGCGGACCGCCAACAAGTTTGCTTCTGCTTCGATGATCGTCGGATTGTCCGGTGGCACGGAATAATAGCCGACGAGTTGTTTATTCGCACCTTTCATTAAAAAGAAAAAACCGCTGTAGATCGAAAAAGCAACGTTTTGACCCTGGCTCTGAAAGCCGTTGGCCTTGACGCGGATGCGGTAGCGTCCGGGCACCGGCGCACTGAACTCGCGCACTCCCCACGGCGGTTCCTTTGGGTTCGAAGAAAAAATCGCAACGGAGTCTGCAAGCTTTATGCTTACTTCCGTTCGCTTCCGCTCGAAAGGGGCTGAGTTTTTATCGACTTTCACGTATGTAAATCGCTTGAGCTTGCTCTCAGGCGGACGAATCACAGCCAGGGCAGTGTCAAGCGCTGCGTCGACTGCCTCCAGATATTTTTCCATTTGGACACCCGATATGGTGAGCGCCTCGTCGACATTACTAAAACCATGCGACGTTCCATCTTCAGGGAGGAGAGCTGTGACGCGGATATCAGTGTGAAGTAAGTCGCTTAGTGTGTTCTCAAACTCGATCCGATTTAACCGCCGACGCTGCGCTCGCCCTTGGCTTGCATGTCGAAGATGTCCCACCGTCGTCAGTTCTATCTTGATAAGATTGAGCACTTTCGCTATCTCGTCTTCGTTAGGACGTGTTTCATCTTTGGGCGGCATTTCGCCTGCGGCTACTCGGTCGAATACCTTTACCCAGCTCGAAATCGATTCCGGTTTTTCGAAATCCTGGACAAGTGCATCGATATGAAACTTAGCCTCCGATTCCTCACCGCTGTGACAGGCGGCACAATGCGTATCGAGGAAAGGCGCGACCGACTCGGCAAACTTATTTGCCGTCGTGTCCGCTGCGTTTACCGAACCGACGGAAGAAAGCATCAGACAAATTGCAACAAACTGAGGTTGGCCAACGACATGCATTATTTGGCCTCTTTCATCGCTACAACGTGCTGTGTCAACCAAGTTGCTGAGTGCAATTTCCGCATTGCGTCAGGAGTGTGGCCCATCTCGGGTACCTCGATGTAGGAATGTTCAACACCAAGCTTGGTAAGCTCCAGATGAAAATCTCGTGTTGCCGCTAAATGGTCCGGGTCCTCTGTTCCGCACATGAGTTTAATGGTCATTCGCCCTTTAATCCGGTCTAGATTCTTATGGAGCAGTTCGAATGAATCATTTGCATCCCAATTTTCAACGTTATCGCCAAGGTACTTTTTCGAATAACCACCTCCCTGGGAGATACTACCTTCGCGAAATTTTTTCCCCAGGCGCTTCATTCCCCCTGCATATGCGGTGAGCGAGCAAAACATCTCTGGATATTTGCACGCAAGCTTAGTTGCTCCCAGCGCACCCATGGAGAAACCCTGAAGGCATCGACCTTGTCGTTCCGCGATGGTGCGAAAGGTCGTGTCGATGTGCGGAATCAGTTCCTTGATGATGGTCGTCTCGGACATGACTTTGCCATCGACCGAATCTGCAAAGTAGGATCCCCTCCCACCGTTTGGCATTACCATAATGAATGGTGGAAGCTTACCATCGATAATCTGATGATGCAGGAACTCTACTTCGGGCAGGACTTTGAGCTCATCTCCACCACCGCCATGCAAATAATAGATTACCGGAAATCGATCTGAACGATCCATTTCATAGCTTGGCGGCAAGTAGATGCAATACCCGACGTCGTAGTTCATAGACTGGCTGGAATACGTGCAATGCGTCACGCCAATTGGCAGCGGTTTTTCGGGCTTGTTTACCCAAACTGTTTTCCATGGATCGTTACCAGGCTTCTTTTGTGCGTAAAGCGTGCATGGAGCGAGATGGATAAAAATCAAAACTAGGAGAAGTTGACGCATATAGGTAAACCGGCGATCAAAATCAGGAAAAAATTTAGTATGGAAGTAAAGGAAATGCTGAGAATCTCAAATTAATATTGTTCAATCCACCGTCGGTGTCGCCGAGCTTTTCGGCTGGAACACCCATCCAGTCGAGCGTTGCGTCCCTTCGATGTGGCAATCGACGCAGTACTTATCCACCAGCGGTGCAACGCTCCGTCGAAAATCGAGCGTTTCCACTGCAACTAACTTGTCGCTAAGCATTTCGAGGCACACAAGTATCCTAGGTACAGTGGGTCGACCTGAGCAATCCATTCGAGACCGATTTTTGCGTTCATTGGAGTAGCAGTTCCGCTTGAAAGTCTCGAAAAGTACAGGCGGCACGGAAAGTCTCGAAGGTCACGGCACTAATGGGTCCATCAACCACTCCGGTATAAGATATTACTAACCAATCAATTGGTTCTGATTCCTCCATGGACCAAATCTTGCCTCGCAATTCAAGCGATGTTGGACTTTTTCGATGCACTTCCCAGAGGAGATGAAAACTGTTACTCGGCAATTTCGCGAGTTTTTTGTCACTTATGCCGTCCAGTGGGATTTGAATAAACCGGTTCCAGGTCGGAAGAAGACAACGTGTGCGCAGGGTTGCTTGAGGCGATTGAACGACTTCGTTTCGAACGTGAAGGTGTAAACTGACTTCGTGCTCGGGAAATCGCAGTCCCAGTCCTGCTCGCCAAATGTGGAGTTCCCCATCGCGAATCGTTTCGTTTGTCGTTTCGTGGATGTCCACGTTGGCACGCAAACGCACACTCCCCGATGTCGCCAATGGCACGTAGTAGAACGAATGAAGATTCGCTTTGTCGCGATCGATCGTTCCATCAGGTCGTGATCGTTCATTGGGAATACGGGCCACTTCCAATTGTCGCACTCCATTGCCATCTGGCAACCACGAACCGAAGCCAGTGAACATTTCCTTTTTCGCGGACACCTTCAGCGGCACTGAACTTCTATCGTTTGAATCGGCACTGTGTCGGGGTTGAAAAACCGCACCCGGTGCGGCAACCGCATATTCATGCTCTTTAACTTCTATCGGCGAAAGGTCGCGTTCGAGGCGACTGTGCATTTTTACGCTCCCTTCGCCGACAACCACTCTCGTAAAACCGCTATCGGCGGTTGTCACGAATCGTGTTCCGACAACTTCAATGGATGCTTGTTGTGTTGCGACCTGCACGGAATTTCCAACACGTTGAGTCGCCACAACTGCTTCCAAGTCACCTCGTCGCAATTCCAAACACGTCCCTTTCCCTAACTGATTCACGATTAAGTCTCCGAAACGGGAGAGCCGAAATCGGGTTGCCTCATTCCGATTCCGAATCTCAGCGATTCCATCTTCCGAGCACTGGATTCGATCGCCGGCCGTTAAAGGAAAATTCGCAACGGCGGCAAACTGCTGCTGATTGCGAAAAACAGTTACCGAACCTTGCACTGATGCGACATAGGTAACGGATTGAGACCAAAAATAGGCCACCGGCGTCACGGTCAAAATCAAAAGAGCTGCTAATGCCAACCATCGACGCCATGCAACTCGGTCGTGTTTTTCTTCTGAAAGGCTATTTGATAGTGCAGTTGTTCCCATTCGTGAATCGCTCGAAAGATCCCGCAGCATCGCATCAAGTGCGAAATCGTTTTGGAGCTGATCTCCCAACTCGGGACGCTCTTTGAGGAGTTTGAGCAAGCGAGCCGCTTCGGATTCATTAAGCGTTCCCTCGACATAAACTTGTATCAATTGATCGGTTTCCTGCCGAAATTCGGTGTCACGCATAGAAACCGGCTTTCAAAGTCGATTCGATGCATTGCCGCAGGTTACTACGAATTCGACAGATCGCTTGCCTAACCGCTTCGGTCTTCATCGACAGTTCCTTCGCCATATCAGGGGTCGAAATCTTTCCAAAGTAATGTAGGTCAATCAAAGTTCGACTCTTCTTAGGTAACCCCTCAATGCATTTTCGCAGGGCCGCCGTTTCGTCTTCCCATCGTGGCGACAATTCGCTTTGGTCCGCCAGTTCGCGCACATGCTCGGCCAACTGACGCAATACCTCCGGCATCTGCCGCGTTCGTTCTCGCCAGCATCGCATCGCGACGTGCCGAGTCATGGTCGCAAGCAACGGCTTGGGGTCGTTCGTCAAATCCCATCGAGCTTCTTTGGATAAGAATTCCAAAAAGACCTGCTGAGCAATGTCATCGGCTAAACCCGGCCAAGGCGCAAACCTCACCGCCAATGCTTTAACAAAAGTAGAATGAGCTAAGACAACTTGGATAATTCGAGCATCATTCGCCATTGCGCATTAACCCTAGATGAAACCGTGCGATATGAATAACCCGAGCCAAGCTCTAAAACGTGACAAAGAAATGCAAGAAATATGGACAATTCTCGGCGACCCCCGGCACGCAAAGCCTTCCCGTTTGCGTAACGTCGGCGCAACGCCTATGGCAACGTCGGCAAATATCGATGTGCTGAGGGCGAAAGGACGGCGATCAGCGAGGAGTGTCGAATTTTTCGAGACGTTATATCCCCGAGCGATTTATTTTTAAACCGATGTATCACGATCGTTCGAGTTTATTGACTAGTACTGCCGTTGGTCGAAAGTGAGGCTGTCCACGAAATCCAGACGTGGCCGAAAATCGGGTTTACAACGTGGTCGAAATCGCCGATTGCTTTTTTACATTATAGTGATTC
>JANODQ010000498.1:0-9825 GCA_031412775.1 Pirellulaceae bacterium
GCTCCTGATACGTTAACTGATCGTCATCAACGCGTGCGGCAGCTTCGGCGTCCATAAAGTTATCAAATATGCGAAGCGTTTTATCCATAATTCAAATGCCTTTGTTGCACGTGTGCTTTTTTCGCTTTCGAACTAACCGCATTAGTTTTTGAGTATATCCAGCGTCTGAGCTGATGAGAACTGAGCCGTTATCGCTAGCCACGGGTGTTGATTGTGCAACAGTTTTACAGGTAACGCCCCAAGGCTAGTGCCTACGGTTCGAGGAAAAATAACATTTTTATCAGGCCAGCCAGCGTCTTTAGATTCTAAAACGTGAGGATCGCTTGAGCGATATAGATGACTAACCTCACTGGGGTTTATTTTCTTTGGAAGGCTTCTTGACTGCGGTTGCTCGATGCAGAGCGTGCTTACCAAACTTTTTGGCGATCTCGTCTGTAACTTTATCGATGCTTTTTTGCTGTTCTCTTTCCGGTTGGTCGAACAATTCTAATTGGATTAATCCATCAGGACTTAGATTGGATACGCCAAATCCAATAAGCCGAATTGATTCCTGGTCATGCAAATGTTGGCTGTTAAAAACCTGCAGGGCTCCTTCAAGCAGTTCCTTCGTAACATTAGTTGGACGACGAAGCGTTATGGAACGGCTTATTGTTTTGAAACTTGCGAAGCGGATCTTGAGCTCGATCGTTCGTCCGATTCGGTCGAGTCGCCTGAGTCGTTGGCTGACTTGCTCAACCAGTAACACTAACCAAGCTTTCAAGTCCTCTGTGTCTCGCAAATCTTCCGCAAAGGTAGTCTCGTTCGAAATCGACTTGGCGTCACGATCCGGTACGACAGCTCGTTGGTCGATTCCATGTGACAGTGTCCAGTAATGCTCAGCGGAAGTCCCAAAGAGTTCTTGAAGCGTCTCAAGTGACATGCGGCGGAGTTGGCCAATTGTCGAAATTGCAAATCGCTTGAACATCTGCTCTTTGACTTTTCCAACGCCCCAAATTCTGCTTACTGGCAACGGATCTAAAAACGCCTGAACTTGTTCAGGCATCACCACGACGAAGCCGTTTGGTTTCTCAAGATCACTGGCGATCTTTGCAACGAATTTATTCGGAGCGACCCCGACAGAAGCAGTCAACTTTAATCTTTCACGAACCAGCGACATGATCTCTCTCCCAATGTGAACCGCCGAACCTTTCGCTTGTACGCACCCAGTGACATCCAGGAATGCTTCGTCCAGCGAGAGCGGTTCGATTATCGGAGTGAACTCTTCAAAGATTTGTCGCAATTCCCGTGAGACCTTTGCGTAGTAGTCGATACGGGGCCGTATAAAGATCGCACTTGGGCAGAGTTGCCTGGCGCGATGAGCCGACATCGCGCTGAAGATACCGAACTTTCTTGCTTCGTAACTGGAAGCGGCTACAACTCCACGACCGTCTGCCGAACCGCCGACGATGACTGGCTTCCCAATCAACGAAGGATTGTCGCGTTGTTCCACCGACGCATAAAATGCATCCATATCGACGTGCAAAATCATGCTTCGATCATAACGGATTCTCGTTGCTTCTGCGAGCGAAAGCAGTCGCAGATCGCTATCGGTATTTCGCGTGGATGTCTTTTCAATCGGCTACGCTTGCGAGTAAAGCACGATACACACAAGCAACTTACACAACTATCTAGCTGGACCAGACATGGGGGGATTTTCGTAAAACTTGCCGTTGTCGATCATGCGTGGATCGCCCGTGCGATTTAGTTCATAGAACAAGCGTTGCTCCATTTCGCGTTTGACTTTTGCATAAGCAGTGTCATTCGCTACGTTGTTGACTTGGTCGGGATCCTTGCTTAGGTCATACAGCTCTTCACGAGGTCGCTTACCATAAGCTTGTTCGAAATAGGGCTTCCACTTCGGATTATCTCGCTGAGTAACAAGCCAAGCTTTTGTCGGACCAGCGTCTTCGTCCGGGAAAGTGGTGTAGGTTTCTTCGGTGAGTTCTTCGACCGATGGAGTATCTCCTTGGGAGATTCGATAGGGGTCACCTTGCGGCCATCGGTCTGGTTGAAAGTTTACGATGTAGAGAAAGTCTTGCGTTCGGATCGCTCGTTGTGGGTATGGCATGTAGTCAGATCGGGCTCGATCAACATGCCGCTCGCGTCCAATGAACACGGCATTGCGTGATGGATCAACTAGTCCCGAGAGTTCGCTTTGTAAGAGTGGGACAAGGCTTTTCCCGGTCATCGTTGTTGGGATTGGGACGGCAGCCGCTTCAAGAAATGTTGGGGCCAAATCGGTCAGGCTGATGAGATCATCGACCACACGACCGCCTGTTGCTTTACCCCATCGCACGGCCAACGAGACGCTCGATCCAAAATCGTAGAGGTTACATTTTCCGTGTGGGAAACCAGGCGGTCCATGGTCGCCACTTGCGACCACAATCGTATTTTCTAGTTCGCCAATCTCTTCTAATCTTTTCATCAAGATGCCCAGCGAAGCATCCACCGCTTGTACCTCTCCGAGATAGTCCGCGAAGTCTTCTCGGACTTCCGGACAATCAGGGAGAAACGCTGGAAGCTTGCCTTGAAGCGAGTCAGGATCGATTCCCCACAGTTTCTTTCCTGAGCCTTTGATCCATTTGCGATGCGTGTTTGTCGGTCCAAACCAATAGCAAAATGGTTGATCTGGCTTTCGGTCTGCAAGGAACGCGTTGAAGTTTCCAGATACTTCCGCATAGAGGTCTTCCTTGCTCGTATCGATGGACTTAGATCCTTCGGTCGCTTTTGTTACGTTCTGTGAGAATTGATTAAATCGCTTTCCACGCTTCTCGTAGGCAAATCGCTCGCCTCCGTAGGGAGCATTGCTGGGCTTGCCTGGTCCCCAAACCTTGTGAGATTTCCCAATGTGGTAGCCAGCATCTTTCAGCAACAGTGGATACGCCGGAATCGATTCATCCCATACCGCCCCCAGAAGAATAGATCCTCGACCAGTTCTCCAAAAGTGCTGTCCCGAAAGCAAGGCACTGCGACATGGGGTGCAACTGGGAGCTGATACAAACGCGTGCCGAAACAAGACACCTTCGGTCGCAAGACGATCAAAATTAGGAGTTTTGACAACATCGTTAAAGCTGCCAGGGCCATCGATTTTGCCATACATGCTCGCACATCGCCCCCAGTCATCCGCAAACGCAAAAACAATATTTGGGCGTTTTTCAATTGCTGATAAACTATTAGACAAGGCGAATAGTGAAAAGCAAAGGACGAAGAAAACTAACGGTCGATATACAAGCATGAGAGGGCTTTCAGAACGGTAGTGAGAAAAAATGCGGGGAGGGAAATACGCAAACGTAACGCGATACGTTCGCGAGAATGGCGGGTTATACTAAAACAGTCATTTGAGTTAGTAAATTCTGTTTCGGTATCTGTTATGGTCTCAAAGCACTAGCAGCCTTGGACAGTTTTCTCTTTGGCAACTTCCTTCCATTCTACTCCCCTTTAGGAATTGCGGCATGCGTTATACCTTGCTTGTTTTTTTTGTTGCGATAGGGATCTATCGACCTAACACAAACTTGATTGCGGCGGAAAAGCCGAATGTGCTTTTGATTTGCGTCGATGATTTGAAGCCGAATCTTGGGTGTTATGGTGACACGCTTGCGAAGACGCCCAATATCGATCGTCTTGCTCAGCGAAGCTTTTTGTTTCAGCGTGCTTATTGTAACCAAGCTGTTTGCTCACCATCGCGGAACGCTCTGCTTGTTGGACTTCGACCTGAAACGCTCGGGATTTATGATCTACCTACCAATTTTCGAAAATCGCGACCGGATGCAGTGACGCTGCCTCAACTCTTTAAAGAGAACGGTTACCACAGCCAATCTCTCGGGAAACTTTTTCACGTCGGTCATGGTAACGGCGAAGATGCAGCATCGTGGAGCGTTCCTCCTTTCCGTCCTGCGAAGGGACTTTATGCCAATGATGAAAGCGCTAAAGGAGGGCGAGAGAAAGCCGGGGAAGCTCCCAAGGGGGCGGCATACGAACGAGCAGATGTTGCTGACAATTCGTATTCAGATGGAGTAATCGCAGACGAGGCGATCAAGCGAATTGAGGCACTTAAAAGCGAGCCTAACAAACCTTTCTTTCTTGGTGTTGGTTTCCTCAAACCCCATCTTCCGTTTTGCGCTCCCGAAAAATACTGGAAGATGCATGACGAAACTCCTTTTGAAACGACTGCCGTTCGCGTCGATCCGAAAGACGCGCCGTCTTATGCAGGGCAGCGAGGGGGCGAACTACGAGCCTACGCCGGTATACCAGCGGATGGAGACTTACCCGACGCATTGCAAAAGACTTTGATTCATGGCTATTATGCAAGCACCAGCTATATGGATGCACAAGTCGGACGCGTGCTTGACGCACTCGAGAAAGCGGACCTCGCCAAAAACACGATCGTTGTCCTTTGGGGCGACCATGGCTGGCACCTCGGAGATCACGGCTACTGGTGCAAGCATACGAACTTTGAGCAAGCAACCAGAATTCCAATCATCGTTGCCATGCCTTCTGCGACGGGTAATTTGACGGGTAATTTGACGGGTAGTTTGAGGGGTAGTGCGACCGGTTCCAAGCAGGATGCATTTGTCGAATCGGTCGATATTTATCCAACGCTTTGCGAGCTAGCAGGTTTGACACCTCCGTCGAATCTAGATGGACGCAGCTTTGCCAATCTTCTCAACAATAAGTCGTACGAACCGAAAGCTTACATAACTCACGTTTACCCACGCGGCAATAAGCTTGGTAGAGCCATCCGAACCTCGCAGTATCGATTAGTTGAGTGGCGAGACTTTTCAGCACCTGATAAAGTCGTCGACTTGGAACTCTACGATTACCTGAAAGATCCTGCAGAGACCGTCAACGTTGCAAGCTCGCAGCCTCAAGTGGTTGCCGAACTTCAGAAAGTTCTGTCCACTCATCCATCCGCTAAACCTCAGATCAAAGAGAAATCTGAGCAGAAAAGTCCAGCCTCAAAACCTTCTCAAGATCGACGTGCGATGTTCCTTCAACGTGATACAAACAAAGACGGTTTCTTAAGTCGCGATGAATTTCTCGCCAAGCAGCCTGACCCAGATAAAGCTCCAGCACGTTTTCCCAAGTTCGATGTCAACAAAGATAATCAGCTGAGCGAAAGCGAGTTTGTGGGCTCCGGAAAGTAGTTACTGCAAGGCAACAAAAAGCGGTGGCATGGTTGGGGCCATGCCACCGCTAAGTATTTTCATTTGCCAACCAAGTTGCTGCATCTTTTCAAGACGCGAGTACTATTGTGCCTTGGAGAGACACAGCTACATGATTGATTCGATTACTTAGCTGCAGCCGAGGCTATTACCGCAGTTGTGACATAGGTAACAGTTTCCATTTCGAACCGTGATAGATCCGCAGCTATCGCAAGCTGGTGCATCGCTTTGGAAGCTTGCAAATTGTGCGTCGCGAACTTGCGGCTTCTTGGCGGAGGCACTGGAGCTAATCGCTTCGGATGATGTCGATGGTGTCGAGTTCGAAACAGGTGATAGACTACTAACGCCGACGAATCGGGCTTGTGTGTAGGATGTTTCAGAAGCGAAACCTGCTGCCACTTCGGAACCGTTACCGTTTACAGCAACCTTCGAAAGCGTTGGCATCGGCTTCTTTGCAACCTTCTCGCCATCTTCACCGTAAGGACCCGCTTTGGCTTCAGGTGGAAGGAACGTTAATCCGAGCCAACGGAAGATGTAGTCCACCACGCTCTTCGCAATACGAATTTCTGGGTTCGTGGTATGTCCCATGGGTTCGAAGCGAGTGTGGCTGAACTTGGTGACTAAGACTTCCAAAGGCACTCCGTACTGGAGCGAAATCGAAGTTGCGGTACCAAAACTATCCATCAGTCCGCCGATAGTGCTTCCTTCTTTTGCCATCGTGATGAAGACTTCTCCGGGGCGGCCGTCTGGATAGAGACCAACATTGATATAGCCTTCGTGGCCTGCGATATTGAACTTGTGAGTTACCGAGTTGCGAGTGTCAGGAAGACGTTCGCGTCGTGGTTGATAGACAACCTTTTCAACAATTTTTTCCACGATAACTTCACGAGCTAAATCTTTAGCCTCTTGAGCGTCCTTCTCTTTTTGAGCTTCTGTCTTGGTAGACAATGGTTGCGATTGCTTGGAACCATCGCGATAAATCGCAATGGCCTTCAATCCCAGTTCCCAACCCCAGAAATAAGCTTGAGCAATGTCCTCCACGGAAGAATCGGTTGGCATGTTGACTGTCTTGCTAATCGCACCAGAAAGGAACGGTTGAGCAGCAGCCATCATTTCAACGTGAGCTTTCCAGGCGATACTTCGGTTTCCCTTGGCCGCTTTGAAAGCACAATCAAACACAGGAAGGTGTTCGTCCTTGATATGCGGTGCACCTTCGATCGTGTCTTCGGATGACAGGAACTTATCGATCGCTTGAACCTGAGCATCGTCATAGCCCAGGGTCTCCAATCCCAAGTGAACGCTTTGGTTGGTGATTTTCATCATGCCACCACCGGCTAGTTGCTTGTACTTGACCAACGCAATGTCTGGCTCGATACCCGTTGTATCGCAGTCCATCATGAAGCTAATGGTTCCAGTCGGGGCGAGCACTGTCGCTTGGGCATTTCGGAATCCATGGTTTCGACCATTATCAAGAACACGATCCCAAAGGTTGCGTGCAGCATCTTTCAAGTATCCAGGTCCTGCATCATTGATCTGCTCGACGGCGTTACGGTGCATTTGCATGACTCGCATCATCGGCTCGCGATTCATCTCGTATTCGGCAAAAGGTCCAACGACACCTGCCATCTCAGCGCTGGTGAGGTTGGCTGTTCCGTGGAGTAATGCCGTTAACGAACCGCAAAGACCACGTGCTCCATCGGAATCATAAGGCAGACCAGAGGTCATCGCCAAGGCACCCAAGTTTGCGTAGCCAAGTCCGAGGGGTCGGAAAAGGTGGCTGTTGCGTGCGATTTGATTGGTCGGATAACTTGCGTGATCGACAAGGATTTCTTGAGCGATGAAGAAAATTCGGCTCGCTGCGGTGAAACCTTCGACATTAAAGGTTCCGTCAGCTCTACGGAACTTCATCAAGTTGATCGATGACAAATTGCAAGCAGTGTTATCGAGGAACATGTATTCGCTGCAAGGGTTGCTCGCATTGATACGACCGCTGTTTGGGCAAGTGTGCCAACGGTTGATTGTCGTATCGTATTGAACGCCTGGATCTCCGCATTGCCATGCACACTCTGCCATACGATTCAGAAGTAATTTCGCATCGTAGGTCGGTGGCTCGCCTTCGGATTTTTCGCTGACCCAACGCGTCTTCCAAGGCTTGCCAGCCTTGACTGCTTCCATGAATTCATCCGTCACACGAATCGAAAGATTGGCGTTTTGGAACATCACTGAAGAGTAAGCTTCGCCATTGAAGTTGGATTCGTAGCCTTGGCGGATAAGAGCGTGTGCCTTTTGCTCTTCCTTCCACTTGCACTCGATGAATTCCATAATGTCCGGATGCCAAATCTTGATCGACTGCATCTTTGCGGCTCGTCGAGTTTTTCCGCCCGACTTCACGACAGCGGCGATCTGATCGTAAACACGCATGAACGAAAGAGGACCGCTCGGCTTTCCACCGCCGGAGAGCTTCTCGCGACTGCTTCGGATTGTTGATAGGTCGGTCCCGGTGCCTGATCCGAACTTGAACAACATCGCTTCGCTAGTTGCTAGTCGCATGATGTCTTCCATGTTGTCATCGCAACTTTGGATGAAACATGCGGACCCTTGCGGATATTCGTAACAATTGTCGGGTTGTTCTACTTCACCGGATTCGACATTATAGTGCCAATTGCACTTGGCACCAGCGACTCCATACTGATCAAACAAACCGACATTGAACCAAACGGGTGAATTGAACGCACCGTGCTGGTGCAGGCAAAGCCATGTTAATTCGCGATAGAAGTTCTCGCTGTCTTCAGGCGTATCAAAGTACCCATCGGCTGCACCCCAATCGGTGATCGTTCGCGAGACACGATGAATGAGTTGTCGAACGCTGTTTTCACGCTCGGGCTTCGTGGGGTCGCCGTAAAAGTATTTACTGACGACCACGTTTGTTGCTAGCTGTGACCAAGTAGACGGAACTTCGCAATTGGTTTGCTCAAAGAGAGCCTTGCCGCTTTCGTCCTTGATGTTTGCTTTACGCATATCCCATTGAACTGTATCGAACGGATCTGCCACATCGGTTGGGCAAAATCGCGTTTGAATTTTCAGCCCCGCCCGAGTGCCACGAAACTCTCTCGTGGTTTGATCTCGAACTTTTGTCTCACGTCCCATTTCTACTGTAGCCATGTCTTGTCTCGACTTTTTCGAAGGTGCCTGCGATTGATAGAAGTTTACCAGCGAGCCAGCCACCGATGCTGACTATAAAACCAGTAACTTAGTATACAGAAATCCATTTTGTTCACCAAAGGGTTTCATACCCGAATTAAGATTCCTAAGGCGAACGACTCTTTCCCTGGTCACGAGATCCACCATTCCGTAGGAAAGTTTCGCTTGTCACAACAACCACTATATGTAGTAGGGGTAGGCAGGATCAATACCAGCCATTGCGACAGGTCGTCAGTCTATCAACCTTGTCGGCGGTGTCAAATTCTTTTGTTTGGACGGGCATAAACCTAGGCGTCTCTTAGGTTTCGGTTGATTGGTCGCCTCGCCACAGACAGGTGGACAAACGATCATTTGTTAACGTAAGTGTAGGATATCAAAGAGTTTTCAGTTAATTTTGATAGCACTTAAATGCACCTGTCAGAAAATATTTTTTTCAAAATAAACGGGCATCTAAAACGTTACGATGAAGCGGAAGTCGTGGGCGAGTTGAGAACCTTGAGGTCGTGGTCTCTTAGGATCGCTTCAATCCAGCGACTGACCTCCGTTGCCATCGAAAGATTAATCATGTGTCGCCCATGAAGAAGGATGGTTGCGTCCGACATCAATGGTGGCTTGATTGCACGATCTTGCCGACCATGAATTTGATGAACTGGGATTCCCAGGTTATCGAAGCTCGATCGAGTGCGATCCCACTTTGCAATTTGGTTTGCTCCCCAACGAACTTGATTCCAATCAGCATCGTTGGCCATCTCCAAGAGCGACTGCTTTTGTTCGGCAGTCATGCCCTCGTCGTTTGCGATCTTAGCTAGGCTTCGCTTCATCGCGGCACGACCAAGAGCCACAGGAATTCGTGCGATGAGTTTTTCTTGCACTCGAAAAGAGATAGGGATGTTCGTGTGCGATCGCGTTGAACCAATCAGAAGGACTCCTGCAATACGATGCGAGTTTTCTTGCGGTTGTCGAAGGGACGCTTGAAGAGCGATTTCAAGGGCGAGCATTCCGCCGAATGCGACACCGACTAAGAAGACATTTCGACTTCGGCTGTTGGCTTCGCTGCGGTTCCATGACGGTAGCTGCTTAGGCCAGTTCGATAAGAGTCCGTCTGCGAATGCTGCCAGCGATACTGCGGTTGTCCCCGAAGTAATTGCTTGAGGGAGCTTCATCACGTACGAATTGGGGAAGTAGCTGGACTGAGATTGGAGCATGCGAGCATCCATTCCTAAACCTGGCAGCATTATGATGGGTGTTTCGGTTCGATACATGATTCCACGATCATAACCGGAAAACGGCTGATCGAAGACACCCTACGGCCTTCGCTCACCGAGGGAACGAAAACAAAAGCGTCCTTGGCGGGTATCTCGGCTAGTCGAAGATCATCAGCGATCCTCCACTCGCGTTCTTCCTTCCATGATGCTCCATCGGG